>NZ_JADPKL010000093.1:0-8256 GCF_023073935.1 Bradyrhizobium sp. 147
TCCGCAGGCACTCGACCATCGGGTATCTCAGCCCGGTTGAGTTCGAGCGCAAGGTGGGATTAGCTTAACCTGGTGTCCATCAAACCGGCAGCAGCTCACAAGATCAATATCGCTCGCAAGCTCAAGAAAACTGCGCTTCACCTTCAGTTCAAGCTGAAGGTTTCGATTCATGCTACGGAGGTTCGAACCAAGAACACCGAGACCGACCAAGATCAAAACGATAGTAGCGGAGGTCCATATCCAGAGCAGGTTAGGCAGAGGTAGCGAGGCCGAGCCCACAAAGTCTCTGAAAGCAGGCGGAAACACCGTATCTGTGCTGTGCTTGAGCAGGAAGCCACCTGGACGAGCGCCTTCACCCAAGAATAGCAACCCAGCGCAGGCGCCTAGTACGGCGCATCCAGTTGCGAAGAGTGGATTCTTGATCGCCTTCTGCAAGTACCCGGGCATCTAAGTCATCCCTTCTTTGAACTGAGGATCGTTACCGTCGGTGCTTAGTTGCGAGGCCGATTTCCCAGGTCCGATAGGGCAGGTCTGCTCACTGAAATCGGGATCGATGGAGCCGACCTAGGATAGCAGGTTGCAGCCGTGGCTGAAGCCACTAAGGCTCGAATGCGGGAGTGCCTGTCTAGACTTAGCTATCTAGGCCGGGGTCTGCCTGCTGGTCTGTGGCGCGCTATCCGGCAGCACACCCTTACCGAACACCGTCTAAATGAACCTACGGCCTCACTAACGCGTTGGGGACGGTCCATTAGCGCCGGTTCGGGGAGGTTCAATGATGGACCAGCATCGGACAGCCTTAGTTCTGTTTGCGGCCGCCTTGGTCACGGTCATCGTGATCGCGTCTGCAGTCACCATGGAAAGAGTCAATGTGCGGACTGCGAGCAGTGACGCGCCGCCCTATACGATGGGCCTCGCCCGGCCGCATCAACCGCTAGATCGTGCCCCAGGTCAGCCGCTACCGACCGTGGGCGCACCGGCTGGAGCGACTAGACAGCGCATTCCCCCGAACAGATAGGTTTCAGGGTTTTTATGGGGCCAAAAAATTACGACGAGAACTCTTTTTTGGTCCCTATACATTTGAAAATAACAAGAGTATTCGTCGTCGGAAAAAATTCCGACGTCGTTACGACGACAACCCAAACATGGGCTGCCGTCGCGCACATTTTTTTCCGACGAGACGTCGATTCCGACGAGTTTTACGACGAGAGGAAGTACCGTGTCCCCGCTCGCCCCCTTGCGCCCGGCCTCCGCGTCGCGCGCATCTGCTCGCCCTCTTCCAACCACTTCAACGACGCTTCAAGCTCGTACGGCCTAGCCGCCTTAACGCCCTTGGCGCGTGTCAGGTCTGAATAGGCGATACCCTTGCTCCCGGCCTTCTCGATGGCCCGCAGGATGGCATTTCGCAGCGCCTCGGACTCACTGCCAACCATGTACTTGGCCGCGCCATCTTCGATGGTGTCGAGCGACCTCTGTACGATTGCGTAGCTCCATTCGACGTCTCCGATTTCTACCACCGGCGCTGCCGGATTACGGGACACGGCCCGCAAGGTCGCAAACTTCTGGGTCTGCTCCGCCGCCCGGCCTAAGATACCCTCTTTGTCGGGGTATCTATCGAGGCATTCCAACTGCCAATTCTCGATTTCAAGCCATCGATCTTCAGCCCCCTCGCCCCAGTCGCATACATGCATCTTTGGCTTCTGCCCGCCGCTCATTACGGCAACACGTTGCAATTCGTTCAGCGGCGCCAGCATGTAAGCCGCCTGCACCGCTTCGACCAATTCGCGCGGAGTTACCAGCACCGGCCGCCCTCTCTTTCGTTGTGGCGCGTTCTTGACGTCAATAATCGTCAGTCGCGCAATGAAGCCGTCGTTGAAGCTCTGTTCCGTTATGCCAGTGTAGAAATCAGTAGGCGTTGAGAAGCCGAGCAATGAGACCGTTGGGAAAAAAATCGGACTAGAGTCCTTCTTGTCGTCGGCCTTCTCTTTCCCCGTCCAACGCTTCGTCGACCGGCTGTATAGCTCCAAGAAACTCTTCCGGACCGTTCGATTCCAAGATGTTGCTTGGCTACCCGTTACCCCCTGAAGAAGCGCGCCAAATTCGTCCATAGGCATGACATGCACGGGTGCACGCCGAACCGCCTTCTCAATTGCGCTGTC
Organism: Bradyrhizobium sp. 147; assembly: GCF_023073935.1. Classification (NCBI taxonomy): domain Bacteria; kingdom Pseudomonadati; phylum Pseudomonadota; class Alphaproteobacteria; order Hyphomicrobiales; family Nitrobacteraceae; genus Bradyrhizobium; species Bradyrhizobium sp. 147. The sequence continues at coordinate 2,157 of NZ_JADPKL010000093.1, forward strand.
GCTCGTCACGTCACCCGGCCCGATCAGCCATGGCATGCCGCAATCGTCAGCCAACATCTCAATTGCACCGCGCGCGTGGTCCTTACCGAAGCTTGGACCGGCCACACCAACCATATAGACGTTCAGCCCCAATCCGGTCGGAGTGACGTAGCGACGCCCAAACAACGCACCCAAGAAAGCCAGCGTGGATATCGTCGCGAATTCTCGAACCGGTACCCTCGCCGTATCGAGAATCCATTCTGTAATCTTCTGAAGCAACCCACCTTGATGCGAAATTTCAAAAGGATCAGTGTTACCGCGCGGCACACAGAACTTACTTTGCGGCTGGTTATCGTTCGCGTGCTCCATGCAGAATATCGCCAACGCGTCTTCACGGTCGTACATATCAAACGCGCGATTGAAACTCTCCTGAAGGAGCGCCGCTTGCTCGTGTGAGCTTGCGAGTTGAAAATCCCGCCTGAAAGACAGACCAGCACGTTTCGCGAGACAGCTTTTCTGACTTAGCTAGAACGCCCAACTGGTTCGCTGCGTGCATTCCATGAAGCACGTCACCGGGATTCCAATTCGCGATGATCCCTTGCGCAATCTTATGCCCCTCGACACCAGCAATAACCTTATCTACTTCTGCGGCATTCACTTCGTGACGCCTTCCTGTATGTCAACCATAAACCAAATTCTTTTCATCTTTGCGCCGCGCGCTGCATTGCGGCCTAAATCATTCAACTGTCGCGCACTCTGCAGCGAAGCGCTGCGTGTAGAACGGCACGTCATCTGCGAGGTGCATTTCGTTGCCATCTTCGTACAAAATCACCATCCGGTTCTCGGCAACGTCCACACCGACAATTTGCGCCTTCAGCGCTTTCCCATCGCCCTTGGTAACGAAACCGTAGATTGGCTCTCCCATCGAAATCATGCCGTTCTCCTCCCTCCTAGGCCGCCATCGCGAACGTCTGCGGGTCGCGAAGCAACCTAATAAGGTGGCGAACGAACGACTCGATATCGGTGACATGCCCCTTGTAACCGACGTTCCGGCACGCCGCTGTCAACGCGATATTCCAAGCTGATTCGAAAGAGTCATCAACGAAATATGGCCGAAGCCGCTGCCAGTCAGCGTCGGATAAGTCGCGCGCCTCGTCCACGATCTTCTGAAGTGTACAAGCCGCAGTGAAATTGCGAGCGTCAGGCCATTTCTTTTCGATCGACGCCCGCCACGGTATGGTCCGGTTCGCTTTTCTGATGATTGAATTAATGCAGTCCGATTTTTCCATATGTTTCCCTAGGTGCGCGCCGCCGTTCGTCCCAGTACAATGGCCGGGACGTTGTGCGGCGCGGCGTTGAGGTAGTTACGCGCGGACCGCCGCAGCCAGTTCAGCAAGGGCGCGGCTAAAGCGGGTGCCTTCGTCGTCGTGAGACTTCACAGCGTCGACACGGGCAAGACCGTTGCTAGGGTCGCTAACAATCGACACCTCAAACAATTTCACCGCCTTCAAGGTGCGCCTTGCAGGATGATTCTTGCCGTGAATGACCCAAGAAGTCGCGCGGTAGCCGATTGACATGCCCGATAGAGCGCCCATCCTCATAAGTTCGTACCCGCCCCAATCTCGACGGCGCCGCCGTCGACACCGGGATCTCCGGAGTCGTTGTACCATCGTCGCTCCCGGCTGGTGATCTTGGCCAGCGGCCTTACCCGCCCCGGGGCAGATGATTGTGCGAAGAGCCGCGGCCCGTCGCTCCGCGCGCCGGCACCCTGTTCGTCTCATCGAAGTCCACAGCGCGCGATGGCTGCTACCTGCCGTTAGGCAAATGGCCCTGGCGTGCTTTGGGCGACTCACGGTACCCATCGTACGCATCCGACGGGCGCCGTCTTGCGTGACGCGAGGTAATTCGCGAAGCGTGTGACCTTAAGTCTAGCTTTAAGGTCATCAGGCGATGCGGGTCGAGGTTTTGGGCGGGCTGGAGCGGCGGCGGCGCTGGTCGCAGGACGACAAGGCGCGGATTGTCGAAGAGACGTTGGTGCCGGGCGCGAAGGTGACTGAGGTTGCGCGCCGCAACGGAGTCGCGGCCAGCCTAGTGTTTACCTGGCGTCGACAAGCACGGACATCAGAGCAGGTTGTACCATCTTTTGCGCCGGTGCAGATCGTCGCTACGGAGGTGGAGGAAACTCCGAAGCTTTTGCCTGCGGGTGACGGCCGGGTGCGCTCCGTAGCGTCCGCGCGTACTGGATTGATCGAGATTGATCTTGGCAACCGGCGACGCATCCGGGTGGATGCGCACGTCGACCCGGAGGCGCTGGCGCGGGTCCTCGAGGTGCTTGAGCGCCGATGATCGCCATACCGGGTAATGTGCGGGTGTGGCTTGCGACCGGCCATACCGATATGCGCCGAGGCTTCCCGAGCCTTGCGCGTCTGGTTCAGGAGAGCTTGAAGCGTGATCCGCACGCTGGTGATCTTTACGTTTTTAGGGGCCGCCGCGGCGACCTGATCAAGATCATTTGGCATGATGGCCAGGGCGCATGTCTGTTCACGAAGCGGTTGGAGCGCGGCCGCTTCTTGTGGCCATCGCTGGCGGACGGCGTTGTGACAATCAGCGTTGCGCAACTATCCTATCTCCTTGAGGGCTGTTGTTGATGCCCCTACTTTTCACGGTGATCCTCCCTCAGATCAATCTGCGCGATACGATGATTTCTCAAGCTGCGAATGGCCTGCAACGCGTTTGTGTTGTCAGGAAAGAGGAAGCGGCCCGAAGCCTCTCGGGTGGTCAGGATGCTCCCTCGCTTGAGCTGAACATAAATCCATTTGACGGGTATCCTGAGGCGTTGTGCTAGTTGGGTTACTGACAAATGGTCGGCCACCGCTGACCACCGTGTTCGATGCCGCACCTTGAGGCGGTGTTTGAGACGAATGCGCCGGACCGTGATCGGCAGAACTTTGTCAGCCTCCCATGGCGAGTGATGTCCTTCCTGCGTCAGAATGCGCGCGATCTCATCGTCGTAGGCGCCATCCCGCGCCAATGCGCATATGCGTTCTATCATCTCCTTGTGACGCGGCAGCGCAGCCACAGCATTCACAGGTAGGGTCACTACAAGCTCAGTGGTCGCGCCGCCGCGCCACACAATGCGCACCTCAGCCTTGTCCCGAGCACAGCGGCGCATCACCACCTTCTCGATCAGACAGCGCAAGAGCGCCTTGCGGTGGTCCCTGCGGGTTGCGGGGTTGCCCCATAGCGCCGGAAGACGATTTCCAAGGGCGATTACCTTGGCACGCAGATCGTGAGGAACGCCCAAGGGTTCATTGGACTTGTGCATCGTGCGCTGGGCTAATGCCTCCTCGGCTCGGCGCAGCTCCGATAGAGCGGCTTCCCACCGTCGTTCCAGTTCGCCTGTCACGAGCCGGTTATCGGGATCGGCGCGATTGAACTGGCGCTCGGCGAGGGCTGCCTGATAGCGAAGCCTCTCAACCTGCTGCTCTTCAGCGTGCCGCAGGGCTCTTTCGGACTGCAGATGGGTCTTGCGCGCTTTGGACAACGCATCGATTTCCGCCGGTGCCACAGCTTCCAAGAATGCCGCCGCAACCTGTGCGTCGATCGGTGCGGCGCGCAGGTTCTGACATTCCGGTGCGCCACGCTGGATTTTCAGATGATTGCAGACATATTGACTGCCGCCCTTGTAGCGCACGGCCATCTTGTGTCCGCATTCGCCGCAATAGGTGATGCCGTGAAGCAGGGCTGCCCCGTCGCGCGGGATTCCGCGGCTCTTGATGTGCTGGTATTCCGCACGATTGTCGCGCAGCATCGCCTGGATCTTCTCGAAGGTTTCCCAGTCGATATAGGCCGGGTACTTTTCCCTCACCACGGTCCTCCAGTCCGTTCCACGACGCGGAGACTTTTGTGGACGCTCTCCCGGTATTTTGGACGGCTTCTGCCAAGTCCTTCCATAGACAAAGGCGCCTGCATAGGCCGGATTCTTCAGGATCGCCGTCACGGCCGACACCGTCGCAGGCTGCCAGCGCAGATCGCCATGGCGGTCGAGGCGAGGCAGTGCCAAGCCGCGGCCAACAAAGGCCCGCATCGCTTGCGCGGCCGTCCGTACTTTCAGGAAGGTCTCGAAGAGCAGCGACAGGCGCCCCTGCACCTCGAGATTGGGATCCTTGGTGACCACCCCTGAAGGGTCGCGGACAAGGCCCGCCGGCAACTGCACGACCAAGTCACCGCGTTCGGCTTTTGCCATACGCCCAGTGGTCATCCGGCTTCTGATCGTGTGCAATTCCAGCTCTGAGATCGTACCTTTCAGGCCGAGCAGCAGGCGGCCATTGGGTGTCCCAGGATCATAGACGCCATCCCGGTCGGCGATCAAACAATGACGGTGCCCGCAGACATCAAGTAGCGGGTACCAATCCGAACAATTCCGCGCCAGGCGCGTCACGTCCATCGATAGGATAAGGCCAACCTCACCAAGAGTGACGCGGGCGACCAAGTCCTTGAAGCCTTTCCGGTGCGCTGCGCCAGCGCCGCTCTGCCCAAGATCGCTGTCAATCACATCGATGTCCGCCTCGTGCCATCCGAGCTCGCGAGCACGCTGCGAGAGGGCGTACTGAAGCTTTAGGCTTTCTTGATTGGTGATCACTTGGTGTGGCGTCGACTGCCGCACATACACCACTGCTTTGCGGTCCAGGTGATCCGGCTTGACGAGTTCCGAGCCCATCGCTCATCTCCCGCAGGACTTGGCCGAGATCCTCTGCGATCGCCTGCCGGAGCGCTTCCGGCAGACTGCGCCAGACCTCTCGAGGTTCGATGGGCATGTGCCCCCGCTCTCTTCGGCCAACGCGATTAAGTCCTGCAGCGCGTCGAGGCTCAGCTTGGTTGGCGCGGCGCGCGGCAAGCCGTTCCGCTCAAGATTCGTCGCCCCCGAGCGGCAGAAGAAGCGTGAGACCGAATCGGTAATGTACACGCGCAAAGAGCTCCTTGCACGCTCCGCGTGTTGTCGTCTCCTTGCCGATCGAGATTAATCGATAGCGCCGGCCATAAAGCGGATGACGCGGATCAACGACTTCCACCTCTTCGGAGGTGGCCACGTCATCGTCACTCTTATGGGTATCTCCCGATGCCCTCCTGTCCGGAATTGACTGGCGAATGCCGCAGGCAACCTGGCGTCCGCAGGCTTCCGGTTAAGCTGTGGCTTATTGACTCACGAGGGAGATCGGTCGCGAATTTTAGCGGCGAATATGATTGATTTGCCCTCGTGACAACGCCTTCCGATCCGCTTCCCGCCGACCTTGCGGCTGCGCACGCAATGATCCTTGCGCAGCGCGAACAACTGGCGCTGGCGAAGAGCGAAGTGACCGTCGGTCGACTGGAAATCGAGCGGCTGAAGCTGATGCTGGCCAAGGCACGGCGCGAACAGTTCGGGCAATCCTCCGAACGCGGCAAGCTGCTGGTCGAACAGCTCGAGCTTGCCATCGAGGATCTCGAAGAGACGCAGGCCGAACAGGAAACCAAGGCTGAACTCGCCGCGCCAGGGGTCGCCAAGGAGAAGCGCGCGCAAAATCCACGGCCGCCGCGACGTCCGTTGCCGGACCATCTGCCGGTCGAGCGCGTCGTCGAACCCGCGCCTTGCGCATGTGGTAAGTGCGGCAGCGAGCGGCTACACAAGCTCGGCGAGGTGGTCTCGAAGACCCTGGAATGTGAGCCGCGGCGCTGGAAGATCATCGAGCGTGTCCGCGAAAAGTTCTCCTGCCGAGATTGCGAGGCGATCACAGAGGCGCCGGCGCCCTCCCATCCGATCCCGCGAGGCTTTGCTGGGCCGAACCTGCTGGCGATGGTGCTGGTCAACAAGTTCCTGCTACATCAGCCGTTGAACCGGCAGAGCAAGACGTATGCCCGCGAAGGGGTCGAGATCGACGTCTCGACCCTGGCGGATCGGGTCGGCGCCTGCGTGGTCGCACTCGATCCCATCATTGAGGCCATCCGGATCCACGTCATGAGTGCGGAACGCATCCACGCCGACGATAGTGTGCTGCAGAAGCACACAGAAAGGATGATCGAGATGGTCTGAGAATCTGTGTGCATAAGCTGCGGTAGCGATGAGGGCAGGCCCCTCGGGATC
>NZ_JADPKL010000106.1:0-8189 GCF_023073935.1 Bradyrhizobium sp. 147
GCCAAAGAATCTTCACCAGATCACCGCGGCGGCCCCGGAAGATGTAGAGATCGCCGGCATGAGGATCGCGCTTCAGATTCTCCTGGACCGCAAGCGCCAGGCTTTGCATGCCGCGACGCATATCGATGTGGCCAGTGGCGATCCAGACCCTGACGCCGCTCGGGATCGGGATCATCGTCGTCTCAAAATTTCAAGAACCCGCTGCAGCGCCTCGGTGTCTACGTCCCGGTCAACGCGCACGCGACAGCCGCCGCCAAGGTCGATCTCGATAATGCCGGCCCCTGCACGTTGCGCAGGCGATGAAGACACCGGTTGTGGCGCGTCACTCGAGATCGGAGCCGCCGCAGGCGTGATCTCAACCGGAACAAGCGCCGGCGCGGCATCCCCGCTCAACTTGCCGTCGCGCGCCAACCGGCGCCACGTGAACAATTGGCTTGTCGACAGCCCGTTGCGTCGCGCCGTCACCGACACCAGACGTGGCCCGCCATAGCTCTCGGTGACGATCCCCTGCTTTTCTTCCAATGTCCACGGCGTCGAGCGCCCGTCGAGACGACTTCAAGTCGGGAAACCTTCGGCATAGGCATATGGTCAGTCATACGCCTAAGTCTTCATCCTCCATCAAACCGCGCAAGGCGGTCCTCGCCGAAGCGATACGCAAGATTGACCTGCGAATCAGGAGAGACGATGAGCAGACGACCCCGTCGGCACCACGCACCGGCATTCAAGGCGAAGGTGGCGTTAGCCGCGATCAAGGGCGAGATGACGCTGGCCCAGCCGGCTGAGCATTTCGACGTGCACCCGAACCAGATCACGCAGTGGAAGGCCCAGCTTCAGGAAGCGGCGGCCGATGTGTTCGGTCCTGGTGAGGCAACCGAATGAGCGAGCCCGCGGTTGACGTGAAAGCGCTGCACGCCAAGATCGGGGAGCTGACCCTGGAGAACGATTCCTAAGAAACGGCATCGCCGACGTTCGGCTCCAATGGCTGGAGAATGAAGCCGAATGCCTTGGCGCGCCGATGCAAATTGTTGACCACTCGCGTCCGGTAGCGCGTCTCGTAGGAAGAGGCCCCGGGATCGACATAGTCCATTCCGTATCGCACAGCATTAAGGCGCATCTCCTCTGAGGAAGACTGTTTCCAGAACCGCTGAGCCGTCGTCGCTCCAATCGCCGAGGCTGTCGACGCCGCCAACTACCTCAAGCCCACGCTATCGAGCCTTGTGTGATTATACTTTGGCGATCCTCGCGGGCTGCTGTTTGATGGCCTTTATGCGCGTTATGCTGCGGCGACCGTCGATGCTGACGGGCACCTCACCAGCTACCGTGGCACGACGAACGATGCGATGCTGCTCGCCGTAATCGTAGACCGCATAATGTTGCGTCGCGCGGTTATCCCAGATCGCAACATCGCCCTCTTTCCAATTCCAACGCACTGTGTTCTCGGGCGCGGTGATATGGAACTGGAACATATCTAACAGTCTCTGGCCGTCATACCTAGGGATATCAACAAAACGTTGTACCCAATCGCTGAGCACCAGCGTGCGTTCGCCAGTTTCAGGGTGTACACGCACTACGGGGTGCTCCGTCTCGTAGATCGTTTTGGTGTAGACTTCCTCCCAATGTTTCTTGTCAGCCTCACTAAGGCGGGCCATTATAGTGGAATCGAAGGCGTTGCTGAAAACAGCCCAGAGCTCGTCAGCAAGTCGTTGCAGCGGTCGCGGCAGGTCGAGATAAGCGGCCCCGGAGTTTGCCCAGATAGTATCGCCACCGAATGGCGGTATCACAACGCCTCGCAGTACCGCCATCTTGGGATAGGCATCCACGAAGATCATATCAGTGTGCCACAGGTCGGCTCGGCTAGCGCCGCGGGCGGAATCAAGCTCTATGATCGACGCCGTTCCCTTGACGGCCCCAACGGTCGGATGCGGCACAAGACTTCCGAAACGAAGTGCAAAGCGCTCCTGTTCGACGTCGTTGAGATGGCCTTGCTCCCGGAAGAAGATGACTTTATGCTTGAGCAGCTGGCTGTTGATCGCAGCGATCGTCTCGTCCGGCAACTCTCCAGACAGTTTGATATTCCTGATCTCAGCGCCGATGCGCGCGGCGCGTTTCACGATGTCGGCACGCGGAATGACATTGTCGATCAAGGCGGTCTTATTCATGGTGGCATTCTCCGATATTGCTAGCTGCGGCACGAATTGAACGGACGCCAGATGCAGACCACACAAACGGCTTCATCAAGATTCTCAACGATTTGCGTGTTAGATATCGGCCAAGTGACGTGTGACTAGCGCGACGGTCATCAGCTTACTATTGACATGGGCCTGCCACCTCCATCAATTGCAAACGTTGGTAGTTGACGACGAGCCCGAACCCTTCCATGTCGCTAGGGGAGCTGTGCCATAGTGGTGACGCCGAAGGCCGAGAGGCCCAAGAGCTCGAGAAGGTGCTCACTTCCACTTACCGCGCGAAGCTCCTCGATCGGGGCGGGTCCGAGGGTATCCATCCCAGCTAGGCCGCGGACGAGGGCTCACGATTCCGCCGCTTGAGGAATTCGGGGTCGTCCTTGTGCATCCTGATGAGCTCCGTCAGGTTTTCGATGCCGAAGACGGTGAACGCCATGACCTGGTCGTCACCTATGCCGTAAACCCAGACGACGCCATCCTCTGTGTCCATTCGATCGGCCACGTCCCAGAGCCAGTCCTCGTCTTGCTTTTGCGAAGCGAGCGAGACGCGCCGTCATGAGAAGTGTGGCCATCACGGCAGCCCGCTCGGCGCCGCGATCAGAACCGGCGAACAACCATACATAAGGACCAGAGCATGAAGCACAGTCGCTTTACGGAAGCGCAGATCATCGGGATTTTGAAGGAGCACGAAGCTGGCGTTTCGGTCGCCGATCTGTGCCGCAAGCATGGCGTCAGTGACGCCCCTCTCCAAAGTCGTCCGTGAAGAGTGGCTAAGCGATTGAGCTAGAATCGCATTTGTCGTTGTGGACTGTTTTGCGTTTGCAGGGGTTTGATGCTTTGGGCGTCGGAACCTTGCAATTTCATTTTCAGGATTGAACGAAGCCGCTGTCGCGCATGTAGGGAGGCATAGCCAGGATTGCCTCCTGTCTGAGAGGATTGCGGGTTTCCGAAGCCCAACCCTTCAGACAGGAGGTTTTCCGATGGCTGAGATCAGCCCACTTCGCCGCCGCATGATCGAGGACATGACGGTCCGCAATCTGTCACCGGCGACGCAGCAATCCTACCTCAACGCCGTAGCGAAGTTGAGCCGGTATTTCGGTCGCTCTCCCGACCGCCTTGACGTGGAGGATATCCGTGCCTTCCAGGTTCATCTGGTGGCGACGGGGATGTCCTGGCCGGCGCTGAACCAGATCGTGTGCGCGCTGCGGTTTTTCTATGGTGTGACGCTTGGTCATGACACCGTTCCGGAGCGCATCGCCTATGCGCGCCAACCGCGCAAACTTCCGGTCGTGCTGGAGCGCCGACGAGGTCGTGCGCTTCCTGGAAGCAATCCCAAGCCTCAAGAGCGGTACCGCGCTGACCACCGTCTATGCCGCAGGCTTGCGCGTATCGGAAGTGGTCCTCTTGAAGGTTGTCGACATCGACAGCCAACGGATGCTGATCCGGGTCGAGCACGGCAAGGGTGGCAAGGACCGTCACGTTATGCTCTCGCCGCAGCTTTTGAGGATTCTGCGGACGTATTGGCGGCTCACTCGGCCAAAGCGATGGTTGTTTCCCGGCCGCGACGACGAGCGTCCGCTCGTCCCGAACGTGCTGCACGCCGCCTGCCGTTCAGCTTGTGCGGCGGCCGGCTTGAGCAAGTCGGTGACGGTGCACACGCTGCGGCACACATTCGGGACCCATCTCCTGGAGAACGGGGCGACGTGCGCATCATCCAGGTGCTGCTCGGCCATGCCAGCCTGGCCAGCACGGCGCGCTATACCCAGGTCGCCACCAAGACCATCAGCAATACGCCAAGTCCGCTGGACCGGCTCCATCTGGAGGTCGTGCCGCCCGGCTGAGCGGGCGCCATGGCTCCGGTTCTGGAAGTGGCGGATATCTTCCGCCGCCACGGCGAAGCGTTTCAGCAAGCCCGTGCCGAGCATCTGGGCCGCGTAGCGGCGCGTCATGGGCGCGATCACGGCCTGCCGGACGGCTGTGCTCGGCGGCCACGTCGAGCAGTGCGATGACTGCGGCGCCACACGCATTGCCTACAACTCCTGCCGCAATCGGCATTGCCCGAAGTGCCAGGGCGCGGCGCGCGCGCAATGGCTCGCCGAACGGCAAGCTGAACTCCTTCCCGTACCGTATTTCCACGTCGTCTTCACCATGCCGGCCCTCGCCGGAGGGATCGCCTTCCAGAACAAGGCCGCCGTCTATGCCATCCTGTTCCGCTGCGCAGCCGAGACGCTCACCACCATCGCAGCCGACCCCAAGCATCTCGGCGCTCAGCTCGGCGTGACTGCCGTCCTCCATACCTGGGGCCAGACCCTGCAACACCATCCGCATATCCACTGCGTCGTGCCGGGCGGTGGACCCTCGCTCGACGGCACACGCTGGGTCGCTTGCGCGGCCCGGCTTCTTCTGCCAGTGCGCGTCCTCTCCCGGCTGTTCCGCCGCCTGTTTCTGCAAGAGCTACAAGTTGCCTACGCGGCTGGCCAGCTGAGCTTCTTTGGCGCACTCGCCCATCTCACCGATCCCGCTGCATTCGCCGCGCGCCTTAATCAACTTCGACAGACCGACTGGGTCGTCTATGCCAAGCCACCATTTGGCGGGCCCGAACAGGTGCTGGCTTATCTCGGCCGCTATGCGCACCGCGTCGCCATCGCCAACAGTCGGCTGATCTCGCTTGCCAACGGCAAGGTGAGCTTTTCCTGGAAGGACTATCGGCAGACTCGTAAAGCCAAAGTGATGACGCTTGATGCCGATGAGTTCATTCGGCGCTTTCTCTACACACCCTGCCGGACGGCTTCCATCGCATCCGCCACTATGGCTTCCTCGCCAATGGCGGACGCAGCGATAAAATCGCTCTCTGCCGTCAACTCCTTACTGTCCGCACGCTCCGACTGATCAAGAAGCCGGCGACGATCCCCTTACTAAATGTGAGATCCCCGTCTGCCCCCATTGTGGCGGCACCATGCGGCGCGTCGATGTCGTCCCGCGAGCCTGCGCCCGCGACCATCCGTTTCGTTGTGATACGTCATGACCAGCGCCTGCACCATCCACCCCTTCTGTGATCACCTTCTCAGTGGCAATGTCCGATGTCGCCGTGGCCGCGTTCGTCACCGAACACCCTGCCAATCGTTCGGCCACGCATTCCAGCGCAGCAAGTCGCTCGCTGGATCGCGGCCTTTGCCCGATCAATCCGGCCTCTCACATCCGATCAATGACTCGTCGACGCGCGACGACCCCAGGCGCGCCTTCCCCGCAGCCCCAACCGCTGCACTATTCCCATAGCGCCCACAACTCCGCGGCTTCGTTGAATCCGTCTTCTATGAGGTCGCACGCACAAGCGGGCGCGTGGCTCGCGCCTGCCACGCGACCTCACAGAGCCCTCAAGATTCCGTCGAATCGCTAACCATGATTCCGTCATCGCATCGGAGGTGGCGATGCGACCGAAGAAGCACAGGACGACGGGATCGGGCGATCTGTTCCGGGCCAGGCTGGACCAAATCATCAATATGAAGCATGAGCTGGTTCAGCTCGCCGGCAAGGTCGATTGGGACTGGATCGACGGCGAGATCGCGCCGCTCTATAGCGAGAATGGTCGGCACGGGATCGCGACCCGCCTCATGATCGGGCTGTTGCTGCTCAAGCACATTTACGGGCTGTCCGATGAGGGGGTGAGCGAGCGCTGGGTCCACGACCCATATTTCCAGTACTTCACCGGCGAAGAGTTCTTCCAGCACGCATTCCCGCACGAGCGCTCGGACCTGAGCCACTGGCGCAAGCGGCTCGGCGACAAGCTGGAGCTGTTGCTGGCCGAGAGCTTGCGGGTGGCACACGAGGCCGGCGCGTTACGCAGCCAAGACATCAAGCGGGTCACAGTCGATACCACCGTGCAGCCGAAGGCGATCACCTTCCCGACCGATGCCAAGCTCTTGCACGCGGCGATCAAGGGGCTCAACCGTCTGACGGGGAAGCACGGCGTCAAGCTGCGGCAGTCCTATCTGCGCATTGCCAAAACCGCGACAATGATGGCGGGCGCTACGGCCATGCCAAGCAATTCAAGCGGCATCAGCGGCAGTTGCGCATCCTGCGCAGCCGGCTGGGCCGGATCATCCGCGATATCCGCCGCAAGATCGAAGGTCAGGCTGTGCTTGAGAACACGTTCGCCCTCGCGCTCAGCCGGGCCTCGCAGATCCGCTCGCAGCAGCAGCGCCAGCGCGGCTTCAAGCTTTATTCCTTCCACGCCCCGGAGGTGGAGTGCATCGGCAAGGGCAAAGCAGCCGCGCCTTACGAGTTAATGGCATGGACCACGCCCGCTCTCAGCGGCAAGGTAGAGCCCGAAGCCATCGCAGAGGCGGCGCAACGCTCGACCATGCGCTTCGTCCCGTTGAAATCGGCCGAGCAACTTGACTTGCAGGCGCTGCACAGAGTTCGCAGTCGATTGGTGACGCAGAGAACCGCGGTCATCAATCAAATCCGAGTTTTTTTGCTTGAGCGAGGGCTGGCAGTTCGGCAGGGAGCGGCAGCACTTCGATTGGCACACAGATTCTCTCGATGCTCTCGGATAACTTGTCGCCTCGAGTGGTTCGGCTCATTCAGGACCTGGCCGAAGACTGGCGCTTTCTCGAGCGGCGGGTCGCATCGATCACGAAGGAAATTGACGAACTCGCTGATCAAGACGCACACTGTCGCCGCCTGATGAATGCGCCGGGTGTCGGACCAATCATCTCAAGTGCGATGATCGCCGCGATCGGAACTGGTGATGCCTTCCATAAGGGTCGCGACTTTGCGGCATGGCTTGGCCTCGTACCGAAACAAATCTCGACTGGCGATCGAACCATTCTCGGCCGCATATCGAGGCGTGGCAACCGGTACCTGCGAACGCTGTTCATTCAAGGGGCCAGGGCCGTTCTACTAAGGCGTCAGAGTTGGTCCAGGCATGGCTTCGGAGCCTGGTTGGAAGCAGCATCCAAGCGGCTCCACTCGAATGTACTGGTTGTCGCCCTGGCCACAAAACTCGCGCGCCTAGCCTGGAGCATGCTCGCAAAGGGCCGTCATTACGACGCCAACTTCACGAGCCACGCCGCGTAAGACAGGGCCCGGGAAGGAAGAAGATCCACGATCCACCCGGAAAGGCACAATGTCCCGCCGAGGTTTGGGAGACGGAAAGGACGAATAGAGCAACGGTTGCACCGACACTTCTGAAGCCTGGTTCGACGCCATGGCCCTTCTTGAGGCCGGCGAGTTATTGAGGACAGAAGTGGGCGGATATCCATAGTGGCTCGAGGCGAGAGCCTCAAATCGAAGCCGGATAGATTGGCGCAGACCGCTACATCCCTTTGTCGATTCCTCTTGCAACGCGGGCGTGGTCCATAGGTGGGCGTCAAAGCCTCCATCGTCACCAACAACCGCCGTTCTCCCGGGGGCCTGTTCGTGCTCCACGCCAGGGCGCTACCCGATCACCCCTACCACGGTCACACCTTGCGGGACGTCATCGACCGCACCGAGACACTCACCGGCTGCGCGATCGAGCGCGACTACGTCGACAAGGGATACCGCGGCCACGACGCACAAAATCCCCGACGGATCTTCATCTCCGGCCAGAAGCGCGGCGTCTTCGGTGTCATCAGGCGCGAGCTGCGCCGCCGCTCCGCCATCGAACCCATCATCGGACACCTGAAGGCCGATGGTCACCTCGGCCGCTGCTACCTCAAAGGCCGCGCCGGCGATGCGGCTAACGTCATCCTCTCAGCCGTCGGCCACAACTTCCGCCGCATCCTCGCCTGGCTCAGAGAACTCTCGTGCCTCATCCTGCTCCAGCTATGGCGCACGTTCGGCCGTCCCGCCCCGCTCAATTCGCCTTCTTAACGGACGACTACAAATGGAAGGCAAAATTCGGCGGGATGGAGGTGTCGGAGGCCAAGCGGCTGAAGACGCTGGATGACGAGAACACGCGGCTGAAACGGGTGCTGGCCGACGCCATGCTGGACGACGCGGCCTGAAAGGACCTCTTGGGAA
>NZ_JADPKL010000086.1:0-7623 GCF_023073935.1 Bradyrhizobium sp. 147
TCATGACGTCGCGCGCAGCGTCCGTCAAGGATGGCCGTCGCTCGCTCGAACCTCACGTGGTCTGTTGCCAGGCCACGCCTTGACGGACGCGAGCACGGCGTCATCATGGCAGGCGCAGACCATCCGGGCGGAGCAAAAAACTGCCGCCACTTAATGGTTGCTACGAGACCTGCCAAGCTCTACGAATAACTCGGCGCGTCGGGCCTGCGGAAGATGTGGATGGGGTCGTCAGGCACGATCGGTTCGCCGCTGAACATCGCGTAGGCGTAGAGCGCGAGATAGGCAATCGCGAGCGCGCCGATGGCGTAGAAGGCCCAGGTCGCGACGCGCTTCATCCATCCGCTCCATTGCCGCCCCCGATCCGGCGGGCTCAGGCGCTTCTAAAGCGGTGGCGAGGAAAACGCCAGCCTTGCGCGAGAGCGATGGCGGCGATCAAATGCCGCGCCGGGCGCGCGCAGGGACGCTGACGTCTGCAAGCTTGACCGCGTCTTCGTCCTGGTCGACCGCCACGTACTGGCCGTGCCAATAAGCCAGCGCCGCTGTTCGCCTCGAGCTCTTGATATCCCTGACACGGCCGATGACGATGCCGTGCGAATGCCGCTCGATGATCTCCTCGACCTCGCAATCGAACGCCGACAAGGCGCCGGCCAGGAGCGGAACGCCCGACACCGCCCTCACCCATTGGGCGCCCGCGAAGCGGTCGGCGCCCTTCAACCCGCCCTTGCCGGCAAAACGTTCGGCGACATCGAGCTGATCGGCATTGAGGATGTTCACGCCGAAGGCACCATGGCGGCGGATCAGCGGAAAGGACGAGGCATCGCGATTGATGCTGACCAGCAGCGTCGGTGGCTCGACCGACAGCGAGGTCACCGAGGTCACCGTCATGCCGCTGATGTCGCTGCCCCGCCCGGCGGTGATGACGCTGACGCCGCCGGTGAGATGGCGCATGGCGCCGCGGAAATCGGCGGACGAGACGGGGATTTCGGTCATGAGATCGCGAGGCACTACATTCATGGCGTTGCTCCCCGAAGCGGGGTTCCCTGTATTTAGGTACGATCGTCCGCCGATAACAGGTGGCTCAGGATCGAGCCTTCGAGGCCCGCAAGCTCAGCTGAGCCACGCTGGCGCGCGGCCGGGCCGCGTTAACCGTGACGTCATGAGCGATCCGGCCCTCATCGATCACCAGCACCCGGTCTGCGAGCGCGACGGCCTCGGAGACGTCGTGGGTGACAAGGATCGCGGTAAAGCCCTGGTCGCGCCAGACGCGTTCCAAAAGGCGCTGCATCGAAATCCGGGTCAGCGCGTCCAGCGCACCGAGCGGCTCGTCGAAGGCGAGCACGCGCGGCCGGGAGACCAGCGCGCGACCGAGTGCGACGCGCTGCTTCTGGCCGCCCGACAGCACCGAGGGCCATTGGTCGCGCTTCTCGGCCAGCCCGACCTCGCTCAGGGCTTTCTCGGCGCGCGCATGCGCATCCTCCGACGCGCGATCGCGGCCGAGCCCGACCTCGACATTGGCGAGCACACGCGCCCAGGGCAACAGCCGCGGCTCCTGGAACATGACGCGGATGTCCTCGGGCTGGATATCCTGGCCGAAGCTGATGCTGCCGGCGTCGATCTTCTCCAGGCCGGCGATGAGGCGCAGCAGCGTGCTCTTGCCGCAGCCGCTCTTGCCGACGATGGCGACGAACTGGCCGGCGGGAATGTGCAAATCGATGCCGCGCAGCACCTCGTTGTCGCCGAAGGATTTGCGCAAGCCCCGGATGCTGAGCGGCAAACCCGCGGCAGTCGCCGGGCGCTCCTCGCGCACCATACGGGCATGTGGCGCGAAATTGGCGCGGCTGGCGAGGTCGGTTTCCGGAAGGGAGCTACGAAGCGCTGTCTGCATGTCACTCTCAACGTTTCTGGAAGGCGGGGTGCCAGGAAAGCGTCAGGCGCTCCAGCACGCGGGAGGCGCTGTCGGCGAGCTTGCCGAGCAGGGCGTAGATCAGGATCGAAAGCACGACGACGTCGATCAGCATGAACTCGCGCGCCTGCATCGCCATGTAGCCGAGGCCCGAGGACGCCGCGATGGTTTCGGCGACGATCAGGGTCAGCCACATGATTCCGAGCGCGAAGCGGATGCCGACGAAGATCGAGGGCAGCGCGCCCGGGAAGATCACCCGGCGAAACAATTCGCCGTCGGTCATGCCGTAGATGCGGCCCATCTCGATCAGCTGCGGATCGACGGTGCGGATGCCGTGCAGCGTGTTGAGGTAGATCGGGAAGAAGACTCCGAGTGCCACCAGGAACAGCTTCGCGCTCTCGTCGATGCCGAACCACAGGATGACCAGCGGGATCAGCGCCAGATGCGGCACGTTGCGCACCATCTGGAGCGTGGTGTCGGTGAGCTTGGCCGAGAGCTGCGACAGGCCGTTGGCGAGCCCGAACGCGAAGCCGATGCTGCCGCCGATCAAGAAGCCGATCGAGGCGCGCCAGAACGAGACCCAGATGTTGCGGACGAGCTCGCCGGAGAGCAGCAGCTTCCAGCCTGCGAGCACGACGTCGCTGGGCGCCGGCAGAACCCGCGTTGGCACGAAGCCAGTGACGCTCGCGACCTGCCAGATCGCGATGATGGCGAGCGGCACGATCCACTGAATGAGGCCGTCTGCCCGCGGCAGGCGTGCGCTGCGCGGAAGGGCAATGCTGTCGATCACGCTCATGATTGCGACACCCGATGCTGCGGACGGAAATCGCTGCCGACCGTTTCGCCGAAGGGACCGCCGTTGAAGTGCAGCTTCGTCACGTTGCTGGGCTGCTCCAGCGAGAGCAGCGGGAAGACCAGCTCGGCAAAGCGATAGGCTTCCTCCAGATGCGGGTAGCCCGACATGATGAAGGTATCGATGCCGAGGTCCTGATACTCCCTGATGCGCGTTGCGACGGTCTGGGCATCGCCGACCAGCGCCGTGCCGGCGCCGCCGCGCACGAGGCCGACGCCGGCCCACAGGTTCGGAGCGATCTCCAGCTTGTCGCGCCTGCCGCCGTGGAGCTGCGCCATGCGCTGCTGGCCGACGGAGTCCATACGGGCAAAATTCTTCTGCGCCAGCGCGATGGTCTCGTCGCTGACATGCTTGATCAGCTCGTTCGCGGCGCGCCAGGCCGCTTCATTGGTCTCGCGGACGATCACGTGAAGCCGGATCCCGAAGGACAATTTTCTGCCGCGCGCGGCGGCGACGTCCCTCACCTTCGCGATCTTCTCGGCAACAAGAGCCGGCGGCTCGCCCCAGGTGAGATATTTGTCCACGGTGTCGACCGCGACATCGATGCCGGCATCCGACGAACCGCCGAAATAGAGCGGCGGGCGCGGCGACTGCACCGGCGGAAACAAGAGCTTGCCGCCCTCGATATGGATATGCTTGCCCTCGGCATTGACGGTCTTGCCGGCGAGCAGATCGCCATAGACGTTGAGGAACTCGCGGGTGACTTCGTAGCGCTCGTCATGGCCGAGGAAAATGCCGTCGCCCTTGTTCTCGACGGGATCGCCGCCCGTGACGACGTTGACGAGAAGCCGACCGTTCGAGATGCGATCGAGCGTCGCCGTCATGCGTGCGGCCACGCTCGGCGATTGCAGGCCCGGACGAACGGCCACGAGATAGCGCAGCCGCTCGGTGAACGGCGCCACTGAGGAGGCAACGATCCAGGAATCCTCGCAAGACCGCCCCGTCGGCAGCAGCACGCCGAAATAGCCGAGCTGGTCGGCGGCCTGGGCGATCTGGCGCAGATAGTTGAAATTGACCTCACGGCCGCCGATGCCGGTGCCGAGATAGCGGCCGTCGCCGTGGGTCGGCAAAAACCAGAGGATGTTGGCGTTCGCTTGCTTACTCATGGTCTTGCTCATGATCCTGGTTTCCGAGCCACGTCGGAAATCCTGATGGATTTGGGGATCAGGCCCAGCGCGAAGAACGCGTCGGCAACCTGCTGCTGGTCGGCGATGACGGCATCGGTGATCGGCTTGACGCCGTAGGCCTGCCGCTTCAGCGCCACTTCGACCACGGGGACCGACAAGCCGATCGAGGGCGCGAGCTGCTCGGCCACCGCATGGATGTCGCCCCTGGCCCAATCGTCGACCGCGCTCAGCTCCGTGAGCACGGTGTCGACGATCTTCGGGTTGGCTTCGAGGAATTTCTTGGAGGAGAAATAGAACTGGTAGTTGGCGACGATGTCGGTGCCGTCGGCCAAGGTGCGCGCACCGGTGGCCGCTTCCGCTGCGGCCTGGAATGGGTCCCAGATCACCCAGGCATCGACCGCGCCGCGCTCGAACGCGGCGCGTGCATCGGCCGGCGCCAGGAACACCGGCTCGACTTCCGAATATTTGACACCCGCCTTCTCCAGCGCCTTGACCAGAAGATAGTGGACGTTGGAGCCCTTGTTCAGCGCGACCTTCTTACCCCTGAGGTCGGCGACCGACTTCAGCGGGCTGTTCCTCGGCACCAAGATCGCTTCGCCCTTCGGCGCCGGCGGCTCATAGGCGACATACTGGATCGGGGCGCCGGCGGCCTGCGCGAAGATCGGCGGAGCTTCGCCGGTGTTGCCGAAATCGATTGCGCCGACATTGAGCGCTTCGAGCAGCGGCGGACCGGAGGGGAATTCGGTCCACACCACCTTGTAGCCATCGGCGGCGAGCTTCGGTTCCAGCGTGCCCTTGCTCTTGAGCAGCACCAGCTTGCCGTATTTCTGATAGCCGATGCGGATCACCTTGTCCTGCCCGTAGGAGGTGCCGACCGCGGCGGCGACGATGCCGATCGACAGCACGATGGCCGCGATCAGACGCTGAATGATACGCCTCATGTTCAAACCTTTTGAAATGGGAGAGTGGTGGGCACGATCAGGCTGCCGGGTTGCGCCAGACGATGTCGCGGATGACGATCGGCTTCGGGATCAGGCCGAGCTTATGAAAGCGGTCGGCGACGCCCTGCTGGGTCGCGACGATGTCGTCGGTGACGGGGCCGACCACGAAGTTCGCGCGGTTGGCGGCGACGGTCTGGATGTCCAGCGGGACGCCGGTGATCGCGGCAAGCGATTTGGCGACCTCGTCGCGGTGCTGCTCGGCCCAGTTACCGGCCGCGGTCGTCACATCGACGATCTGTTGCAGGACCACTCCGTGGTTCTTCGCGAACTCGCGGTTCGCGATGTAGAAGGAGTTGGTCTTGGTAACCTCGCGCGAATTGATCAGGATGCGGCCGTTCTGCTTGGTCTCACCGATCGCGAAATACGGATCCCAGATCGCCCAGGCCTCGATGCTGCCATTGGCAAAGGCGGGGCCCGCGTCCGGTGGGGTCAGATAGACCGGGGTGATGTCAGCATAGGTGAGCCCCGCCTTCTCGAGCGTCTGCACCACGACGTTGTGCGCGCTGGACCCTTTGGTGAAGCCGATGCGCTTGCCCTTCAAGTCGGCGATCGTGCGGATCGGGGAATCCTTCGGCACCAAGATGCCCTGGCCGTTGGTGATGGGTTGGCCGGCGGCATAGACGATCGCGGCGCCCGCTGCCTGGGCGAACACCGGCGGCGAGTCCCCGACCGAACCAAAGTCCACGCTGCCGACGTTCATCGCCTCCATCATCGGCGGGCCCGAGGAGAACTCGATCCATTTCACCTCGATGCCTTGCGGAGAAAAATGTTTCTCCAGGGCGGCCTGCTGGCGCGCGATGACGAGCACGCCGGTCTTCTGGTAACCGATGCGAATTTCCTTCACTGCGCCTTGCGCATTGGCGCGCGAGACGAAGGCAGCAGCGGCTGCAGTTCCGGCAGAGAGTTTCAAGAAGTCGCGACGATGCATTCCAAGCTCCCGGCCGCGTGCGGCCGTCATTCATTCAGGTCTCGTGAATGATGGGGCGCGCTCCGAAAGCTGTCGAGACGTTCAGGAAAATAGCGATGCGAGCACTGCGCGCGCGGCGAAGCGCGTGATTAATGTTTCAAGCGGCGGAGCGAATGAAGACGGAATTTTTCTGCACGCGGATGTGAAGGCCGCGCGGGTTCGGTCTAGAAACTCGCGGCCGAAACCAAAACCGCAAAAACAACCCCATGCACAGTAGCCAGGGCGTGCGAAAACAATGACTTACGCATTATCCGAAATTCGTTTGACTCGTCGGGCAAAACAGGAGCAAGATGGCATCATGGCGGGGCTCGGGATGGAGGGGCCCGGCCGACCTAATGAAGCCAATTGACCGGCAAATTCTGCAGGCCGCGGAACGCCCAGCCGACGATCCGCACCTCCTCGTCATCGGCGATCTCGAGCTTCCCCGCGCGCGCGAACACGGTCGGCAGCGCGACGTCGGCGATCATGGCGCGCGAGGCCCAGGCGCCGGCGCAGAAATGCGGACCGGCGCCGAAGGCGACGCTCTTGGATGTGTCTCGTCTCACGTCGAACTGGTCGGCGCGCTCAAAATGCTTCTCGTCGCGATTCGCCGAGCCGAACATCAGGAACACGCGCTCATCGAGCTCGAATGACACGTCGCGGATGCTCCACGGCTTTGCGATGCGCCGCGGCGACATGCCGATCGGCGAGATCCAGCGGGCATATTCCTCGAACGCCTGCAGCCAGGACACTTCGCCCTTGCGCACGAGATTGAGCTGCTCGGGATGGGTCAGCAGCGCCCATACCGTGCCGGCGATGGCCTTGCGCGGCTCGTTCTGGCCGCCGGAGATCGCGAGTTTCACATTTGCGCGCACGCTCTCCATCGGCATGCCGGAGGCGAGGAGCACGCCGAGAATGCTCTGGTCCGGATGCTTGCGCATCACCGGCAGGATGTCGTCGATCGCGGCATCGATGCCCGACGTCGCGGCGTGGCAGCGCGCCTCGATCGCGGGATCGCCGGCATAATTGGCGATGCCCTCGATCATGCCCTGCGACCACGCATCCATGTCCTGAAAGCCGATATTGGTGAGGCCGGTGATCGACTTCAGGCACTCGCCGGAGAAGGGCAGCGCGAAATCGCGCATGAGGTCGATCCGTCCCGGTTCGATGCGATCGATGATGCGGTCGGCATGGGCCTGGAACTGCGCGGTCCAATGCGCCTTCACCGTCTTCGGCGACACCGTCGGAAACATGGCGCGGCGCTCGACCTGGTGCGCCTCGCCGTCCTTTCGCATCATGTTATGGCCCATCAACCGGTTCATCAGACCTGCGGGCTGGTGCGAGGAGAACACGTCGATCTGCTTCTCGGAAATCGAGATGTCGTCGCGGCTCGTCAGCAACGTCGAGCCGAGCTGCGGCACGAAGGCAATCGGCGCCTCCTTGCGCATTGTCGCGAGCATCGGATAGGGATCGGCCCAGAATGCGGCCGGGTCGATGTCGATGCGCGGCGCGGTGCTCAAGCTTCGCTCCCTTGCTATGTGCCTGCCAAGGTTAGCGCCTTCAGGAGCCGCCGTCTGTCCCCAGCGATTGGGACAGGCGGCCTCAGGACGTGTCTTCAAGAGTCGAGTACGCGCGGGTGCGATGGCGAAGCCCGCATTGTCCACAACATCGGACATAAGCGAATGTTCGTTGAGGGCCGATTCCGTTGAAAAAGGCCGGCAGTATTTCGTTGTAATAGCTCCGTCGCGACGTGGCCGGAACTGCTCTTACTGACCCTATGCGAGCGTCGGGGT
>NZ_JADPKL010000040.1:0-7033 GCF_023073935.1 Bradyrhizobium sp. 147
CAGGCAACCAAAAGCCAGCGCCGCTACGCTGTCCGCGATTTAGCGAAACTGCTGTCCGTCAGTTAGCGAAACTGCTGTCCCGTTTTTGCGAAATGCGCAGTCTCGACGGTCGGGGTGTACGGCTCCGCCGCGTCTGCGGATTTGCGAACGCGTTCAAGTTCGCTGCGAACATGGTGGGAGGATTCTGTGACGGCTTCGGTGATGGACGATGGAGGGCCACGTACACGCAGGCCTTGCCGCCCGTACTCATCGCGGCGGCTCTTGCTGGGGCCGGCGGTGAAACCTCGCCAGCCGCGCTCGATGGCACAGTTCTTCAAGACCGTCGCGAGCGGCCGTGATTATGACCCCTGCGCTCTGACGGCTAAGACGGCAGGGCTGGGGATTCATAGCGCCGGAGCAAGCCCTTCCCCGCTTGCAAAGCCAGTCACGAGACGATGCGCCTCATCCGATCGGTTCAGCGTGCCGGCCTTCCAGCCTCTGAGATTGCGGGCGTCATCATCACCCGAGTACGATGCGCCCGCAATCTGCTTGAGCCCCTTACCACAACATGGTCCTGGCGCTGATGTCAGCGAAGTTCGCGTCCATTGCCGCGCTGCTCGGCAATCCGGCACGGAGTCGAGGTACTTTAAAGAGTCATTCGCGGATCCTGACGTGGAGGAAGTCGCAAATAAGACGACTTTGCTGACAACGGACGCAGGCGATGAGATCAATCACGGTCGAAGTACGGGGGAAAGATGGCCAGACTATTATCCTGAGGTCTGCAAAAAGTGGCCCGCCTGACTTGGGATACAGACCTCGAGATGCGGTTTGAGACCCTTGGGTCTCCGCGGCTTAATGACGCCACCCAAGCTGTACTCGATCTCGTGTCGAGCCTGGAGTCTTCCTGCGATATAGGCCGACTCATGCAGCTCGTTCGAGCATAGCTCTGTCGAGAGCGGACCAAGATTGGCAAAGGTAAGAACTACCCTCCGCCACGAGAAAGGCTACCGAAGATATGTTATCCGAAGCGATGGCGGAGAAGCTTCTGGCAAGAGCTTCCGGCAAGGACGCGCGCTTTGGATCCAGGCCTTGAGATTGTTCTCAATGAAGCCAATCAGTCGACGACTGAGTACGGAATCGAGACCACATCGATCTTCGCTGTAACGACGTCGGCTACCGAAACCGCGTGGTCTTCTCGTTCGACCCTTTCCTCCTCGGGCGACGGACGCGAATCCCAAATGGTGGGAAAATGTGGAGCAATCTAGGGGTGCGCAGAAGATAGGTGTACCGAGAGAGAACATCTGCGACTGTAGCCCAAGTCCATAAGCTGAACTTTCTACACTCACATAAGGAGCGCCGGGCAGCCCTTTGATGGCCGCTTGGCGCCGAGAAAACAATTTGAAACTGATATTGAGAGCTGCTGCCTTGACACTCTCCTCAGACAAAATCACCTCAGGGGAGCAATCTTGTTTCGCGGAGCGAATCTCGATCCTAGGAGAGGGCTAAAGAGGTGGCCCCCGGAACACCTTTCGCGCCTAGGTCAGGTCTTGAGATAGATTAGCCCCCCAAATGACAGCGTCGTCCACAATCATCTAGTCACAATCGTCAAGCGCAAGGAACGCGAAGCTCGCAAGCCAGAAATCGCCATTTTCGCTGGCGAGGTATGGGAGAGCCGCGTCAAGGTGACGGCGGGCTGCTTCTTCGAGCCTGGGCTTCAGGGACGGCGGCACCGCTGCCGCAAGGTGCCGCCAAGCCCACGCACGATTGAGATTGACCCCATCGAGATGGGCGGTCAGCCCGTCGCTCCGGTCGCTGACCGTAACAGGCGTGAACAGCGTTGCTGGCTCGCCGCGCGCTAAGTCCGGGAGAAAGCGCCCGAACCAGGACTCGAACTCATCGCGCGGCAGGAAAGCGCGCATGCACTCGGCTTCCATCAGAGTAGGTGACAGAGCGTCGGTGCCGCTTGGCTCCCACGCTTGGCAAGCGGCGTCCATGCCGTACCAGCGCCGGGCGCTAGCGGCGAGCGTCTCGGCGAGCTCACGGTCACCGGTGGCGAGGGCGTAACGCCTTGCCAGCACGAGCGCGAAGGCGGTGTTTCCATTTGCGCCGACACGTGTCGGGTAGGTCGCCAGGGGCAGCCACCTCTTGAAGCGCGCGGCGAAAGTTTCTGCCAGAGGACGCAGAGCCTTGGCCCAGCGCCGGCCCTCGTCCGTCGCGTGCGTCTCAAGCTCCGCTTGCAGCATCAGGAGCCAGGCCCAGCCGTAGGGCCGCTGGAAGCCGCTCGTCGATGTTGGCCGATTGAGGTAGGCGAGCTCGCCTGCGACTTTGTCAGGCGTCAGCGCGCCGTCTAACCAAGCGCGAATATCGCCTGCGGCTCGGACGCCTGTGAAGCGCCGATAGAGGCGTGCCAGCAGCCAGTGAGTGTGGACCGACGAGTGCCAGTCCAAGCTGCCGTAGAAGAGCGGATGCAGGGCGCGTGGTACCTTCACTTCATGCGGTCCCGCCACCATGTGGTGATCGAACTTGGCTGGGTACTCGCGCCCTACGTGATTGAGCGCAATCCTGGCGAACTCCTCCGCCCTCTCTACTGTCATGTTGTTCATTTTTCCTCCTTGTCCGCATCGCCTCGCACGAGCGGTGTCCAACATCTGCAGGAGAATAGGATCGCGGCTGCGCGGGATTTGCGCAAATTCTCCCCACCGGGAAGACAAATTCTTCGTGGATCGTGCGTCTGACGCGTAGGGCCGACACACTCTGCACATCGGCGAGATCCTCGCCTACTCAGCGACACTGGAGGGGTTGCGCAAAATGTTATGGAGGGTGATCCCGTCGGAGACAAGGCTGTTCGAGTACAAGCGGCTGCACCTCCAAGAGTGCTTGCGACCCGTTAAGGCATGTTTTATGCCGACCCGCACTCAATATCTCCAAATTCCGGGCCCCCTTAGTCTGGAGCCACGCCGCGCGACTGAAGAGACGGTGATCCAGAATGCGTGGGTCGATCCAGCAGAGTCCATCCTCCTCTTGATCGACTTCGGCGATTGATCGCCTCGCATCTGGCCGGCACGCGCGGCGGCAGTCGCTCCAGCGCGTCGCGCGCATGATTTGCGAAAAATTTCTCTTTCCGGGGAGTGAATTTGCGCAAATCCTGCGCGATCGCGATCCTAATCTCTTGAGACGGCGGACGTTGCTCTTGCGGAGCGATGGCCGGGCGGAGGTGGGAATGAGCGAGTTAAAACCGGAATGGATTCGACCCTTTTGCCAGGATCAAGCTCGGTCACGCCGGCCGCGAATATCACAACCAGCTCGCCCCAACCTGCCGCTGAGCGCGGATGACGTGAGGGGCTACACTCGCCGGTCCGATATTTTCGCTAGCTTTGAGGAGAACACGCGGGCGCTTTGTGGACCTAACGCTGCTCGTGAGATCTGCCACACCAATTTTGTAACTCTAATTCGTGATCGGGAGGACATCAATGTTCAGCAAATGGCTGGCTTTAACTGTATGTGCTGTGTTGCTCAGCGGACGCCCTGCGGCGGCCGAGGATCGACAGGGAGGTATAACGCTCCTAAAGGCGGCCCACCTTCTTGATCCACGATCCGGACAAGTACTATCCCCAGCTGCAGTCCTGATCGAAAATGGAAAGGTCACTGAGGTTGGGGCGCCGGCGCAGGTCCACACGCCGCCCCAGGCCCGAGTGCTGGACTTGGGCGGAGCCACGCTCCTTCCTGGCCTCGTCGACAGCCATACACATCTCTTCCTCGACGTAGTCATTCCTCCCGAGCCGGAGCTCACTCGTCGGTGGAACTCGGACGGCGCACCAGACCTGCTCCTCGCGATTGTGGAGTCGCCTCAGAAGCGTGTGCTCACAGGTGCCCAGCTGGCTCGCGAAGACCTGGAGAGCGGCTTCACGACTGTAAGGAATCTTGGGAACTCTGGGATCGATGGGGATACCGAGCTTCGCGACGCAATTAACACCGGTAAGGTTGTGGGGCCCCACCTGCTGGCTTCCGGACGAAAGCTGATTGCGCGCGGCTCCCTCGTCAGGAACCTGAACGCCGCGCTCTCGGACGCGATCCTGGAGCAGGAGGTTTTGATCGTGGGCAGTCCCGACGAGGCGCGCGCGGCAGTACAGAGGAACGCCTTCCAGGGTGCCGACCAGATCAAGGTTATTCACGGCGACGGTATATCCGCCGCCAGCCTCGCCGCAGTGGTCGAGCAGGCTCATCGCCACAAAATGAAGGTAGCTGTGCATGTCCGTGGCCAGCAGAACATTCAGGAGGCTATCGACGCCGGTGTGGATTCGATCGAACACGGAGACGGAATTACCGATCGGCAACTGGAGGAGATGCGGGACAAGGGCATCTTCTTCGACATAACTCCGTGGATGTGGGAGAAAGTCTATTCGCCAGCCTGGCTCTCGGCCGAATTCCGCAGCCGGCGCGTTCCGCGCGACGATTGGGGCCGGAAGACCAGCGCGGCACTCGTGCAGAAGGTTCTGAAGTCGGGCGTGAAGTTTTCCGCGGGATCGGACATGTATTTGTATTTCGCTGGCAAGACCCGCGGCGAGGCTTCCGCCACCATGTTCACGGAGTTGAGTCGCGAGGGCATGCCATCGCTGGATATCATTCGTGCGGTGACCGTCAACGCCGCAGAAATGCTAGGCTGGCAGGACCGGATTGGCACGATCGAACCCGGCAAGTTTGCGGACATCGTGGCGGTAACTGGAGACCCGCTCAATGACATCAGCGAGCTGGAGCGCGTCAAATTCGTCATGAAGGAGGGGCGCGTCGCGAAGAACGAGCTGCGTCCCCGTGTCTCGGGAGCGTCGGAATGAACCGCAGTGCCAGGTGACGCGTGTCGGCGCGTTCCTACACGCCATACGCACTGTGTCTCGCGACGTTGGCAATACTAATGTCCATGAGCCTGTTGCATCGCTCCTGCGGAGCGATGCAACAGGTGCCTGCCGTCGCAGCCTAGCATCGCGCGTACCGAGACGTTATCTCCGAGCGCATTCGACTAGATCATCAACGTTGTGCTCCAGCGCAACGCTTACTGTAACCTGGCAGCCGGCAAGTGATGGATCGAGCACAACCACCAGGGTACGATCCTCTTGATCGTAACAAGTGACCTTGCCCCCATATATGGAACGGCCCGCGTGGCAAGAGCTTTTTTCAGTCGATTTCACACATTGGGACGGTGCGGTCATATGTCCGGCCTTTGCGCGCGGCACATGGCCGCTGGCCTCAATGAGATCCGCGGAAGAGGAGCTAAATCAAGTTTACGCGTTTGAGCGCATTAGGGGCAGTAGCTTCACTCGTTTCGGGACATGGGTTCATCGGCTGTTGTTGCACCTTGCCCTCTGCCGGCCTGCGCCGGTCAGATCGCTTTGGCGGTCACTGCGTCCATCAGACGGCGGCCGCGGCAGTCAGCGGGTCGGGACGTCGGTACGTCCCGCCCTTGTTCAGAAGCGCCCAGATGATCCGCGCCCTCTTGTTGGCCTGCGCGATCGCTGCAACCTTGAAGGGCCATCTGGCGAGAAGCGCCTTCAGCCACGGCCGCGCCCCAAGCGTCGTTTCGGAGAACCCGCAAGACGGCCGTCGCCCCGACAACGAGCAGAGAGCGGAGTTCCGGATTTCCCATCTTCGATATTCGTCCCAGTCGCTCTTTGCCTCCGCTTGAATGAGGCCGCGGCGTCAATTCCCAGTCAGGCGGCAAAGTGGCGAGCCGACTTGAACCCGCCGGGATAGGCACGAGCGCCTTGATGGTCGCCGCCGTGATGGCGCCGACGCCAGGTATCGTGGTCAACCGACGCATGTCCTCGTCGTGCTTGGTCTCCACAACAATCGCGCGCTCGAGTCTCTCGATTTGGTCGGCTGAAGCTTCAATCTCATCGGCAATAGCCCTCAGCGCGAAGCGCGCTGCTGCGGGCAGGCGAGCATCTGTCTCATTCCGTACGATTGCGACCAGCGCCTCAATCTTTGCCAGGCCAGCGGTGGCGATGATGTCCAATTCGGCCAGATGCGCGCGCAACGCGTTGACCGCCTGCGTTCGCTGCCGCACTAGAAGGGCGCGGGTCTTCAGCACCATCGCGGCAGCCTGTTGCTCGGCCGTCTTGATTGGGACGAAGCGCATGGTCTTGCGGGTCACCGCTTCGCTGATGGCCTCTGCGTCCGCCGCATCCGTTTTGCCTCGCTTTACGAAGGTTTGACATAAGCCGGCGGAATGAGCCGCACCTCATGACCGAGAGCTGCGATCTCGCGCGCCCAATAGTGGGCGCTACCGCAGGCTTCCATCCCCACCAGGCATGGTGGCAGTTTCTCGAAGAAGCGCAGAAACTCGCTGCGCCGCAATTTCCTGTTGAACACGGGCGAGCCCTCAGCATCCGCGCCGTGAACCTGGAAAACGTGCTTCGCCAAATCTAACCCGATGGTGCTAACCTGTTTCACGGAAGGGTCCCTCCTTTGTGGCGTTCGAACAAGACCACGTTCTAGCACTTTGATGCTGTTGAAGCGGGCCGTTCCACCACATCAAGTTTTATCCAGTTCTGGCGAACTCGGACGGCGTCTTCCATCCGAGCCGCGAGTGTGGTCGTGCGTCGTTGTAATCGGCGCGCCAGCATCCGAGCGCGACGCGGGCCTGGCCAGCGACGTGAACAGCATCTTGTTCATCAGTTCATCCCGCAGCCGGCCGTTGATGGGGAAGACGGCCCCGCTCCCTCGGCGCCGGCGATATACTGGCGATGGACGAACCCGGTAACAGGAGCAATTCACCAATGGAAGTCGCGACAATTGGGTTGGACATTTCGAAGCACGTATTTCACATCGAAGCACGTATTTCACATCCATGCAGTTGATGGCCAAGGCCAACTGGCCGGTCGCCAACGTCTCCGGCGAGGCGAGATCATGTCTTTCTTCTCCTCGCTCGCACCTTGTCTAGTCGGCATTGAGGCCTGCGCGGCTGCTCACCACTGGGCGCGGGAGATTCGGCAGTTTGGACATGATGTGAGATTGATCCCGCCGGCCTATGTTAAACCCTACGTACGAAGAGGAGCCAAGA
>NZ_JADPKL010000114.1:0-6733 GCF_023073935.1 Bradyrhizobium sp. 147
GACCAGCTCCGACGACCCGAGCGCTCCCAGCAGAGCACGCCGATCAAAGGGGTCCCTTTTGGATGCCGATAGGGGGTCCCAGTCGAACGCCGATTGACATCGGAGTGCTCGATCGCCTCGTCAGCGACAAACCAGAGCAAGACTGAAACGCTATCGCGCTAACTGATTAAGATCGTCGGCTCGGCGGTTATCTCGCTCGCGTCAGCGATCCGCCGCCTGGGACTACCGTCATGTCGCGCGGGCTGTCACACCTGACCGGCATCGCCCCGGGCGCCATGGTTTGGGAGAATTTGTGGGCTGAAAGCCTCACCGGAGGCTTACTTCGCCAGTGGCCTCGGAAGGATGAGGCAGCGGTCCGAGCGGCAATCACGTCGGCTGGTCGAGCGGATAAACCGAAGGTCAGATCACGCACTCAAGCTCGCCAGGCGTCAGATGTGTGGCCGCGGGAAGATCGGCTTGCTCCAAGCCCGGCGAATCGGCGCAGAGTGAAGGCAGCTGCACCCAAGATTGCGTCAGAGCCACATTTGGACGCCGATCCCACCGATTAGGGGGCATATTGTAGGACTAATGACAACGGATTGTCCGCAAAGCAATCGTTCATGCTTGAAGACCGCGGTTAACTGCTGTTCCGTGAACCTTCCTCTCTCTTCATCGGTGCGCCTGCTGCTTCCAGTCCATGATTGCCAAGCTGACTGATAGAGCGTTTGCAAGCAAGCGAGTGGTCCTTCTGTGTAGCTCTGCATGGTCGGCGAGCGGCAGAAATACCGCGCTTTCCGGCGAATAGTCACGTCGTTGTTAGGGTTGGTCGCTGAAGCCATGCGCCTCCGCGGCGATCGGTGGAGCGAGCATCCGGCTCGCGCCGCAGCTTCGGCACTTTGCGCCAGTTGCTTCCCCCCGACCGTAATCACGGAAAGCCCACAAGGAAAGGTAGGTGCACGTACAATTCAGATATGTAAACAAGGGTAGACAACAATGGTCATCGATCCGAGGTGGTAACAGGCCCGCACCTGACGCGACCTTGGAAATGTGAGTTTCGAGCGAGGATCATATTATGCCCCAGCCATTTCGAGAAGCTCCCTGGTATCGCTCGGTGCTATACGTCCCTGGAGACAAGCTCGACTGGATGTTAAAGGCGCCCAAATATGGCGCGGATGCCCTAATGTTCGATCTCGAAGACTCGGTCGAGCTTTCTCAGAAAGCTGGAGCTCGGAGCGCGGTCGCGAAAGCTATTACGGAGCTAGGCACCGGCCCCTTCGGGCGCTTCGTGAGGCTCAATAGGTGGGGAACAGGCTGTCTCTTAGACGACCTTAATGCCGTTGTGATCGATGGCCTCGACGGCGTGGCGCTGGCTAAGACTGAAACTCCGGAAGATATTGCCGCTTTAGACCTTGTGCTTGGGGAGCTGGAGAAATCGCGGGGGCTACCGGTCGGCCGAATCGAGATTTGTGCCCACGCTGAAACTGCTCAGGCTATTTACAGGCTCTACGATATCTGCATGGCCTCTCAGAGGATCAAGCGGACCGGTGGTGCTGGTGGCCCAACCCCAGGCGGAGACGCGGCTCGTTCCCTGGGCGTGCAGCTCAATGACGCGACGGATGAGGGGAATTGCTTTGGCGCCTATTCGGTGCTGCAAGCTCGCGCTGCGGGGATTATACAAATTGAAGGCGTCATGCCAGCGACAGTGGACGACCTCGAATTGGTGCGGCGAGTGGGTGAAAGATCGAAGCGCATGGGCGCATCGTTTGCGGCGGCCATCCACCCTACCCATATTCCAATTATCAATGAGATTTACTCGCCAGCCGAGGACGAGATCGATGAGGCTCGCAAGATCGTGTGCCTCATGGCCGAGGCCACTGCGCGTGGCGAGGGCGCGGTTCGGTACAAATCAAATATGCTGGACTATGCTAGCGTTCGGACCGCCCTGGAGGTGCTTAAGAAGGCTCAGGCAGTTGGAATTGATGTTGGCAGCGTTCCCGACCTGCAGCTGCCACCGACCTGAGTAATCGCGCTCCTCCTCCAGGACCCTAAGCCTATGCACAAGCCATGAGACGAGCTGTTGGCCAAAGCGCCCCCACAACTTTGTGCCAGTAGAAGACGCCGAGAAGGCTGCCTCCGGAGGTGAAATTTTGGGGAGTGCCGCTCATGGGAGCGAAGTCCTTTTGAGCGATCGTCGAGACGATGTGACCATTTCTCGCATAGACATCGAGCATCAAGACCGGTGCATCAACATCATCGTTTCGTTCGCGCTAAGCTGCCGAACGGTTGCGAGACGCGGCTTCATTGCTTCATTGCGCGCTTTACTGAAGCGAAAAACCTAGTTTTTGATCGATAACTGAACGGTCGCGCCGAAGAAAGTGATCTCGATTACCAGAATTGGCAGGACGCTCTCGCAAGAATTGTGCCCTATTCTAAGCCGCAGAATGACTACGTTGGGGCGATGTGCGCGTGGATTCGAACGCATACGTGAATTCGCACGCAACTCGCACTTTCCGGACGCTAACGCCTGATTGGATACACTATGGGGATCCTCCAAACGGAGACCAGAGGCAGAGTTCTGGTTGCGCGCTTCAATCATCCGAACCCTCATAACCCAATGAATCTGGCACTGGAGAATGCTATTCGTTCCATTTGCCAGGAGGTAGAGGACGATCCCGCGATCCGTGCCCTGGTGCTGACGGGAGGAAAGGATCGATCATTTTGCGCTGGTGGCGATCTTAAAGAGCGAGCCGAGCGGTCTGGCTGCGGCTGGGCCGATGCGTCCATTGAGAGGGTAATTGATCTGTATTCTGCAATATTGAAGGTAACGAAACCGAGTGTTGCCGCAGTCGACGGATACGCAATAGGTACTGGCCTTGGGATCGCACTATGCTGTGATTGGCGCGTGGGATCGGCAGGAACCCAGCTGCTGATGTGGGAACTAAAACACGGTAACACCTGTGTAATCGGCGCGTACATGATGGAGACGTTCGTCGGTCGAGCCGCTATGTCCGACGTCATTTATGGGTGCGAGGCCATCCCGCTGTCATGGGCTCTCGATCAGAGGCTGCTTCACGAGATTGTTGATTCGCGGCAATGTGAGGAGAAGGCAATCGCGCACGCGCAGATTCTCAGTAAATTTCCCGAAGTCAGCTTCAGGCGAACGAAGGAAAAGGTGAATCAGAGCGTACTCGCTGGTTTGCAGCGAATCGCGGGGGACGCGAAGGACGCCTATGCAGCAGGGATTGGGAGCTCACATCCTGTCTCGAAGCATAGCTGAAGCTGCGGACGCTTGTTGAACAGTGAGAAGCTTGGACGGAGGTTGAGCAATGCGAACAGCAATAGAAGGCAAGCGGGTCATTGTTACCGCTGGAGCGAACGGAATTGGACGAGCTATTGTCGACCAGCTGGCGGATGCTGGGGCTCGTGTTGCGACATGCGACGTCTCCGAACATGGTATCGAACAGTTGCGTAAGCAACTGCCTGAGGTCCGCTCGGAGCTTGTAGACGTCAGGGACGCAGCAGCGCAAGCGAAGTTTCTGGAAGACGCAATCAGTGACTTCGATGGTCTAGATGCATTAGTTAACAATGCCGGAATCCCCGGTCCAACATCTCACATTGAAGATATTTGTCTTGTCGACTGGCAAAGTGTCTTTCGCGTCAATGTCGAAAGTCAATTCGTCGCCTGCAAGGTTGTAGTGCCTTATTTGCGAAAGCAGCGTGATGGTGCGTTGGTCTTCATCTCCTCTACGGCTGGACGTCTAGGCTTTCCATTGCGAACGCCATACGCGGCCTCAAAATGGGCGCTTGTCGGGTTGATGAAGTCTCTTGCGATGGAAATCGGTCCAGACGGGGTGCGGGTCAATGCCATCATGCCCGGGGTGGTCTTTGGAGATCGAATAAATCGCGTCATTTCCGCTAAAGCGGAAGCTGTGGGCTTGTCGTTTGACGAAATGCAGAGGAAATGGCTCGATGTTGTCTCGTTGCGACGAATGATCCCGCCCAGGGAAATCGCGGAGATGATCCACTTTTTGATTTCCGATGCAGGACGCAATATCTCGGGCCAATCACTCAGCCTTTGCGGCAATACTGAAACACTACGCTGAATATAGGCACTTCTTTCAACAGCTGGACGGTGGCTCAGCGCGCCTTTAAAGCTTAACTAAAGGCATCCGGCGCTGACTTCATCGGCTCGGACGGCTTGTAATTGGCGACCGATATCAATGCAGATCGGTTGAGGGACGCGCGGTGGAGACGATTCAGCTCATGATCACCCCCCGGCGCACGGCTGGAGATCAGCGTTTCGGGACACCATGAATTGAGCTGAAGATGTCGTAATCAACACGCGCGCAACGTTCGCAAGATGCCTGCCCACATCCAGGTGGCCTCGCCCGCCACGAGAGGCCCGGTCTTGTGAACGCTGACTTGCCCTAGTACCTAAGCGCCTTTCAGATAAGCTGAACAATCAAAGTCTGGTACCTCGCACAGTCCTGCCGACACTATCCCTGGCACGCAACGCGTTAGTCGCACATGAATGGAGAGACAAAGGCATGTTCACTGACCATATCCTCAACGCGAAGAAAATCCTGATATCCGGCGGCGGAACGGGCATTGGCAAAAGTCTGGGCACCCGCTTTCTTGAACTAGGCGCGGAAATCGTGATCTGTGGCAGGCGCGAGGAGGTGCTCAAGGAAACCGTCGCGGAATGGAGAAAGACCGGCGGCAAGGCTGCTTATTTCGTTTGTGACATTTCCGTCCCCGACAAGGTTGACGCCATGTTCGAGGAGATCTGGCGTGAGCGCCCTCTTGATGGACTTGTCAACAACGCGGCGATCAACACCATTGCGCGTACCGAGACGTTATCTCCGGGCGCTTTCGATTCGATCATCAACGTTGTGCTCCATGGCAACGCTTACTGTACCCTGGGAGCTGGCAAGCGATGGATCGAGGACAACCACCAGGGTACGATCCTCTCGATTGTGACAAGTTCCGGCTGGCAGGGCAGGGCGTTCATGGTCCCTTCAGCTGCAGCGAAGGCTGGAGTAATTTCGATGATGCGGAGCCTGGCTGTTGAATGGGGTCCCAAGGGTATCCGCACAGTCATGGTCGCTCCCGGGATCTTTCCTACGCCCGGATCGGCGAAACTCTACCCGGACTCGGCTGAATATGAAGCGCAGCTCGCGCGCGTTCCTATGAGACGCGTAGGGCAGCACGGCGAACTTGCGGATCTTTGCTCGTATTTGATGTCGGTCCATGCTGGATTTATCAATGGCGACTGCATCACCATCGATGGGGGTGGTGCGCTCGACGCGGGCGCTAACAGGTATCCATATCTGCAGAATTGGGGGCCTGAGGAATGGGAGGAATTCCGCGCGCAACCCTCAAGGAGTGTCGCTTCCCAATCCGACCCGGCCTGGCGGTCATAGGCTCGGCAGGTCGGTCTTACTGATGCCCTGCACACCGGCCACATGCTGGCTCAAGGCGCCTTTTAACAGCAATCATGGGCGCCAGGGCGGTGATGGTCGCGAGCAACGCGGCGCGGGCATATACCGGCCGCAGCGATCGCCAAGGTGACGTGGGCTCCGTTTCTCATGCAGCGGGAGGGATATTCCAGGGTTCGTCAGATCCGTCTTCATCATGGCTGGCAGGGGCCGGCCCGCGGAGTGGTCAGGCTTCGCAGGGCGTCGCGCAGACTCGCCGCAGGCGGAGGGAGTACAAGGTGTAATCCAGCCGAGCGTCGAGTGCGGCCAAGCCTCGTTGTATTGGTCGAACCAGATGGCAGCACGGGGTGCGCCGATCTGATGTTGATAGGCTTCGGCGGAAGCCCATTGCGGAAGTGCAGTCTGGTTGAAGGGCTCGGTCTTTCCATGTTTGGACTGTAGGGCTTTTAGCGCATGTGCTTGATGCGCACCCGGCAGTGTTGAAGGCGAACGCCTGGTAGAAACTGTCTCATTCATGGCGCCAGTTGCGGCACACCGAGGCTTTTGTGATACGCCATAGCTGCTTCAAGGAAGGGAGCGCTGTGCGCGGCCTTATTGGGATTGATGTCGAAGGATGCGATGCGGGAAGGGTGGTCAATGCAGACGTGGACGAAATCCGGGCGGCGTCGCGAGTCTTGTTCGGGCCAGCTCAATCGGTGGCCGCCCCCTCGGATGTTCGTGCTTCTTGGCATTTATATGAATCATCTCGCCCTGCGCCGGATGACCGAGAGCTGCGATCTCGAGCGCCCAATAGTGGGCGCTACCGCAGGCTTCCATCCCCACCAGGCATGGTGGCACGGTGATAGCGACGGGAGCTGGCGCGGAGCCCTCAGCATAGCGCAGCGCGAGATCCCGTCGCGGGTTGCAGGTGATGGCGAACTCGGACGGCGTCCTCCATCCGAGCCGTGAGTGTGGTCTTGTGTCGTTGTAATCCGCGCGCCAACATCCGAGCGCGACGCGGGCCCGGCCAGCGACGTGAACAGCATCTTGTTCATCAATTCATCCCGCAGCCGGCCGTTGATGGGGAAGACGGCCCCGCTCCCTCGGCGCCGGCGATCACATCCATGCAGTTGATGGCCAAGGCCAAGTGGCCGGTCGCCAACGCCTCCGGCGAGGCGAGATCGTGTCGTTCTTCTCCTCGCTCGCGCCTTGTCTAGTCGGCATTGAGGCCTGCGCGACTGCTCACCACTGGGCGCGGGAGATTCGGCAGTTTGGACATGATGTGAGATTGATCCCGCCGGCCTATGTTAAACCCTACGTACGAAGAGGAGCCAAGA
>NZ_JADPKL010000076.1:0-516 GCF_023073935.1 Bradyrhizobium sp. 147
TGTCAATCGGCGTTCGACTGGGACCCCCTATCGGCATCCAAAAGGGACCCCTTTGATCGGCGTGCTCTGCTGGGAGCGCTCGGGTCGTCGGAGCTGGTCGGGGTTGCGGAGACGGCGCGAGCGCGGGTTGTTTGAACATCGTCGCGGCTTTTGAATCGCCAGCTGTCGTTGCCGGTCTCGACGATGTCGCAGTGATGGGTCAATCGGTCGAGTAGCGCGGTGGTCATTTTGGCATCGCCGAACACGCTCGGCCATTCGCCGAACGCGAGATTGGTGGTGACAATGATGGAGGTGCGTTCGTAGAGCCGGCTGATGAGATGGAACAGGAGCTGACCGCCGGATTGCGCGAACGGCAGATAGCCCAGCTCGTCGAGAACGATGAAGTCCATGCGGGTCAGATGCTCGGCGAGCCGTCCCTGCCGACCGTTGCGGGTTTCGGTCTCGAGCCGGTTGACGAGGTCGACGACGTTGTAGAAGCGTCCTCTAGCGCCACCGCGGATGCAACTTCTGGCGATG
>NZ_JADPKL010000104.1:0-6557 GCF_023073935.1 Bradyrhizobium sp. 147
CCTGGCTTGGCTCAGAGACCTTTTGTCCCTCTTCCTGCTCTCACTCTGGCCAACGCTCAACTGTCCAGTTCAGCCCAATTCGGCTTATTAACGATCGACTCATTTGCGAGTAGATCTCGTAGTTGCCCTCGATGGTCTGGCCACTCTGCTTCTTGGCAGTTGGATCAGTGCGGCAGAGGCAGAATATCATGTCGGGATACTGGGCTAGGGTTGTCCAGGTCTTCTGCCCGTTTACAGTGTATGTGTTGCCTTTCCGCTCGGCTTTCATCTTCAGCGACGCGAGATCGGACCCGGAACCAGGCTCGGAAAAGCCCCTGACACCACCAATCGTCGACATTGGCGATGCGCGGCAAATAGTGCTTCTTCTGTGACTCGTTACCGAACGTGTAGATAACCGGCCCAACCATGGAAACGCCGAAGGCGAGCGGCGTCGGGGCCGGATACATTTGAAGCTCCTCCTTGAAGATATAGTGCTGCACCGAGTTCCAGCCGGTGCCGCCATATTCCTCGGGCCAGTGGCTAACGCCCCAACCTCTCTTGTTAAGAGTGCGCCACCAGGCGATCATCTCATCTTTGGACGGATTCCAACCCTCAACCAGCTTTCGCTGCATCTCCGAGGGCACGTTGTCACGCAGGAACTGCCGCACCTCTTCCCGAAATGTTTGCTCCTCAGCTGTAAAGGCGAGATCCATTAGCCTCTCCCGTGCCCAACTTTGAGTAGTGTACTACAGCGAACATTATTCTGCGGCTCGTGCTGAGTCTGACCGGGATGGCCGCTCTAACTAGTTCGAGTGGAAACAGCTGAGCCAACTTGACCAACACCTCCTTGGTTTGTGAGCCCCCCTTCTGATAACATCGTCGTACCAATGATGTTCTCCTTTTGAAGTTGATCGATATCGGCATCTGAAAGTCCAAGAATTCTTGATAGGACTTCTCTATTATGTTGCCCGAGAGTAGGCGCCGGCGTGCGGATCGCGAAGGGTCTCGCATCTTCGCGAATAGGCATTGAGGGTTGCGAATGCACACCTATGAACGCTCGCTCGATTTGCTGCAGAAAGTCGCGCGACTTCAATTGCCGGTCATTAAGCAGGTCAATTGGGAAACGGGCCACCCCAGCAGCAACTTTTACTGCTTGCAGCTCGGACATTACCTCGTCCGCATCACGGCTGAGCGTCCAGGCCGCGATGACTGTCTCGATTTCGTTTTCAACACAGCGGCGAGCTTCAGCAGAGTTGAGTGACGCGTCGGCGGCCCAGTCAGGCCGACCAATGATCGACGCGAGCCTGCGCCACATATCGGGATCCGTAACTGCTATAACAATCCAATTGTCCTCGCCAGCACAACGGAAGCAGCCATGGGGCACGAACTGCGGGTGCCGATTGCCGTACCTTTTTGGAGCGGCGCCGCCAATTGACTGCAGAGTTATCCAAGGCGCCGCAAATGGTATCATGCATTCGACTTGTGCCAAATCGATAAACTGTCCCTGCCCCGTGCTACGGGCATGAACCATAGCGATCAAGACTGCGGCGCAGCCATTCAATCCGCCGACTGGGTCTCCAAAAGCGGTGTGACTCATCACGGGCGGTCCATCGGGGCCGCCTACCACTCCCGGGTAACCCGATCCCTGCTCCAGGGTCGAGCCGTAGGCTCGACACTCTCGATTGATGCTGTTCGTTCCAAAAGCCGACATTGACACCATCACTAGGCGTGGGTTGAGCGATTTCAGCACGTCGTAACCTAGGCCGAACCTCGGCAGAACACCGACTGAGTAATTGTCAACGACGATATCGGCCTTCGCTACGAGCCCCTTGGCAAGAGCACAGCCCCGGGAACGAGTCAGATCAATCGTGATACCGCACTTGTTGCGATTCATGATGCAGAACCGCAGCGTTTTTTCGTACATCTGGCTTTGAACGTAAGCAGGACTTCGATCAACACCGCGCCACCAGTCTGGATACTGCACAGCCTCAATTTTGATAACTTCGGCCCCCAGATCTGCCAATGTGCGCGTACACAAAGGCCCCGCCCAACCCATCGAAAAGTCGATGACTCGCGTGCCGCACAATGGTTGCATCCCTGTCTTTATGCTCATTGCGGTATTGGAACCAGCGTCGGTCAGGCGCATTCGCTTACGTGCGACGCAGCGCTGCTCGCCAGGATCCGGAACGCTTCCGCCCCGAATTGGAGGGGTTAACGTAAGCCGCTGCATTGAGCCTGCAGTTAGGCCATCTTCCTTACCGAACCGAACGGGCACAATCGCGCCCCGTTCTCTTTTTTCAATATTATTGAGCAAATCGAAGATTGTGGGCACCGGCACAAGCGGGATCTTTCGTTTCATTCCCTCCACGAACCACTCCCGCGCTGTCCGATCCCTCAGCCTCGGCATGAATTGCCGCTCGATCCGTTCTGCATCTAGCAGACGATCTTTGCCGAAGGCGAGACTCGGGTCATCCCTTAGTTGAGATAAGCCGAGCATATCACAGAACGCCCACCACTGAGCCGGTGTGACCGTCGTGACGCCAAGCCAGCCGTCTTTTGTTTCGTAGATGCCCAACGGAAATCCCGGCCAGAACCGATTAACTCCCATCCTGCGGATCACGTCCGAGTGTGCAACGGACTCGGACATGAGATACTCGCTCGCAGTTAAGGCAGATTCGAAAATGCTCAGAGACCACGTCCGACCCGCTCCACCCTGCATTATCGCCAGGACTGAAGATATTGCGGCGATGAAACCCCATAGGCCGGACAGGATACCTGTCTGGAAATCTGGTGCGTGCACAGGCGGGCCTTCGGCCGGTCCGGCCAGCTTGATGAGGCCGGCCAGCGCGCGGACTGTCGAATCGGTTGCGACGAATCCTGAATAGGGGCCGTCGTGTGCGAACCAGCTCGCGCCAAGGTAGATTAATTTAGGTCGTCGCTGGCAGATCGCGGCGATGTCAATCGGAACGCAATCCGCCGAAGCGACATCGCGACCGTCGATTAGAACGTCACAATCGTGGACCAAGCTAGTAAAGCGCGTGACCGCCTCCGGGTCTTTAGCATCGACAATCACGCTTGACTTGTTAAGGTTCAGGAATGCAAACCACGGGCTCTGGCCACCGGGCGTTAATGGTGCGCTGCTACGAAGTGGATCGCCGGCCGGCGGCTCTACTTTCTGAACATCGGCCCCGAAATCCGCAAATAAGCGAGCGCAATAGCTGGTTGCAGCCGAGCTACCGATCTCGACCACCCGCAAATGTGAGAGTACCCCGCAGGGCTCAACTTCCTCAGCCATACAGATGCTCCGGGATATAATTGGTTAGCCTACGCAAGCCTGCCTTAGTACGAGCTTGACCATTGACGCAGATCTGATTGCTGCCGACGAGAAGTTATTAGCAGCTCTCCAAAAAGGAAAAGCAACAGATGTGCCAAAGCACCCGACATAGGCCCCGCCGCATTGCAAGATTTGCACCGCGCTGGGCACGGGGTATTCTATCGTGAACGGCTGCCACAAACCTCTGCAGCTGCCTCAGAAGTAGCGCTTAAGCTCTCGGAGCCTTCTACCTACTTCCGCAGGCCTTTTTCGGTACATTATTCTTCCTCGACGATCCGATTGTGCCATTATGTCATGTTAGGTCCACTGACGTTGACACTCCGACAAAGGGCAGAGCGCTCCAAACGGTACGCTCCGAACGCCAATGGCTCTGTTTATTTGGCAAGCTAGCATGCCCTTGCGGCATGATGATTGCTAGGAACGCAGCCGAGAACCGCTCGCGCCGCTCAAAACGCGTTTCTTAGGTGCGCTGAGTTATGCAGTTCTTTTGTATCCGAGCGAAGCCTCAATGAGCGCGAGACGCGTCATGCATGGCCCGAACTCATCGATTGTGCTGCTGAGAATGTTACCGATCGAAAGGACTTTCAAATCACACCTGGCGAACTGGTCGCATTGCTCGAAGCCCTCAATTTGGCAAGGCCTCTTCCCGGCCGTTCAGAACCTCACTCGCACTGACAGTTGGTCGTACACCGGTTGTCGGTACTGCGCCATCGTGCGCGGGGTTGGAGGATGCACTCCGGTTAGCATCCAAAAAACCTGTGGACGTCGAGAGGTGAGCGCTGCCGGGACGAAATTTCGAGTCGACGTTGCCAGACAGAGCGACTGCGTGCGGAGCGATAGCTTCGTGAGACTCGTCCCAATGCATACGCAAGGAGCTGGAGGTATCGTGAGCGCAAATCTGATCGATGGAAGTAGCAAGGTATACGGAATCATCGCCGATCCGGTAGCGCAGATCCGTACTCCGGAGGCAATGAACAAGATCATCGCAGAGCGGGGAAGGCAGGCAGTATTCGTCCCCTTCCACGTTCATGCGGACAATCTACGTACCTTTGTCGCGGGCCTTAAGGCATGGCTAAATCTCCCAGGCTTTACCCTTACCGTACCGCACAAGGAAGCTATCCTGGCCCTATGTGATCGTCTTGGTCCAATGGCAAAGATCACCGGATCCGTGAATGTCGTTAGGAGAAGAGCCGGCGGCACATGGGAAGGTGAGACATATGACGGTCTTGGCTTCGTCGCCGGAATGAAATCTCAGGGCATTGATCCAGCGGGCGCGAAAATCTATATTCAGGGCTCCGGTGGCGCTGCCAAGGCCATCGCGGCAGCCCTCGCGGAAGCAGGTGCTGCACGTATTAGTGTGGCGAATCGTTCTCAACCGAGAGCTGTGACACTGATCAACCGTCTCAACGCCGCGTATTCCGGGCGCTGTGTATCCGGCATTGCCGCTGATCTAGCAACCGCCGACGTTGTCATCAACGCGACCTCGCTCGGGCTGCACGAAAAAGATCCCTTACCGATGGACGTATCCGCACTCAGCTCAAGGCAGATAGTTGCCGAAGTGATCATGCAACCGCACACCACGGCACTCCTTCGCGAAGCGCGAGCGCGGGGATGCCGTATCCACCAAGGCATTCACATGCTCACCGGGCAGGTTGTGGAGATCGCCAACTTTCTTGAAATATGACCCTAGCTCAACCGAACGCATTTTGCAGCGAGATTCGGTGACCTGCTCCTTTCCTCAATCATTTCCTCGCCATTCCGAGCGGGTACGTCACATTCGGGGAGCTGGCAAACGCAGTTCGATCTGTGGGCTACCAGATGTTTATTAGAGATCACATCAAGAACTGCAATGAGAGCTGGCTCCGGAATTTTGGACAGGGCGGTAAGTGGAGTTTCTGCCTGACGGCGGGCAAGATTGTATCCATTCGGCGTAGGCCGCAGGATCACCGCTTCAGCAGTCCAGGGTTTTCCTTGTAGAACTTAATAAGCTCGATCAGGTTGTCGATGCCGAAGTCGGTGAACGCCTGAACGCCGTCTTCTCCGACGCCATAGACCCAGATGACGCCATCCTCGATCTCCATCTCGTTGGCGATGTCCCACAGCCAATCTTCGTCTTCGCCGAGGTCTTTGGCGACCTTGGTGATGGTGGTGACGTGATGGACCTTGTTGACGTGGGTGGTCATGCCGCCGCTCGAGCGGAGAGCGCAGATGCTGGCGTCCAATTCCAGGGCAGAAGTTCGTCCAGCCGATGAGCCGGATGAGCGGCGATGCGGGCGAGGACATTCGTGAGCCACGCCTGCGGATCGATGCCGTTCATTTTGGCTGTGACGATCAGGCTGTACATAGCTGCGGCGCGCCGCCCGCTGCGATCAGACCCGCAGAAAAGCCAGGATTTTCGCCCAAGTGCGATGCCTCGCAGGCCCCTTTCGGCGGCATTGTTGGAGAGGCACACGCGGCCGTCCTCAAGGAATAGGGTGAAGCTCGCCCAGCGCTTCAGGATATAGTTGAACGCCTTAGCCAGGTCGTGCCCCCGAGACAGCTTGGCAAGCTGCTCCCGCATATAGACCTGAAGGTCCTCGACCAGAGGCCGGCTCAGCGTCTGCCGCACCTGAAGGCGCTCCTCGGCACTCTTGCCATTGATGGACCGTTCGATCTCGAACAGCGCATCGATCCGCCGCACGACCTCGATCGCGATCGGCGAGAGCGGGATTTCCTTTTTGCCGGTGGCCTTGCGCCGGGCTTCTCTTCGATGTCGGCCATCGCGAAGAACGGGCGCCGTCCATGCGACCAGCAGGCAGCCTCCCGGATTGGCCCGGGCTGGCGTCCCGCCAGATAGAGCTGGTTGTACCCGTCATAGGCGTCGGCCTGCAGGATGCCGGCATACCGGGCCAGATGCGCTTGGGGATGCTCGCCCTTGCGGTCGCGGGAGTAGTAGAACATCGCCGCCGGCGGGTCCGTGCCCCCAAATGACCGATCGTCGCGGACGTAGATCCAGCACCGTCCGGTGTCGGTCTTGCCCTTGGCCAGGACCGGTACCGTCGTATCGTCAGCATGAAGGCGCTCGGCCGCCATGACGTGGGCTTCCACCAAGCGCAGCAGAGGATCCAGCGAGGCACAGACCGCCCCAACGGCATCCGCCATGGTCGACAGTGCGATCGGCACGCCTTCCAGAGCGTAGCGCTCGGCCTGGCGGTTGAGCGGCTGATGCTGGCCGAACTTCTCAAACATAATCATGGCCAAGAGG
>NZ_JADPKL010000088.1:0-514 GCF_023073935.1 Bradyrhizobium sp. 147
TGAGCGGCCCGAGACATAGGTGACATTTCGTACCGGACAGACGGGTTACACTTTCCGCTTTTGTTCTGCGGGAGGTGTAGATGCCGTGGAAAGCGAGTTCGGTGATGGAGGAGCGCCTGCGGTTTGTCGCCCGGCTGCTGGACGGCGAGGCCATGACGGAGGTATGCCGGGAGTTCGGCATCTCGCGGAAGACCGGCTACAAGATCTTTGGCCGGTACAAGGAACACGGGTTCGAGGCCCTGACGGACCGGTCGCGACGGCCGGTGCGCTACGCCAACCAGCTGCCGCAGCAGCTTGAAAGCGAGATCGTCCGCCTGAAGGCAGAGAAGCCACATTGGGGAGCCCGCAAGATCCGCGAGCTCCTGGTCCGGCGACTGGATGGTGACGTCAGGGTGCCGGCCAAGAGCACCATCCATGCCGTGCTCGATCGCCACGGCCTGGTCAAGCGCGCCCGTGAACGGAAGAACCGCGCGCAGGGCACGCCGCTGTCGGCCGGCGCCGTTCCCAATGACCT
>NZ_JADPKL010000054.1:0-6473 GCF_023073935.1 Bradyrhizobium sp. 147
TGCCCTAGGGGCCTTCTGGACAAATATACAGCCTCCGCTCGCAATCGGCCGGCACGCACCCGCCTCACTCCGCTAACGAGTAATTCTTGCCCAGCCTCGACGGGCAAAACAGGTGCACGATGACATCATCGCCGATTATGATCTCACAGGCAGGCTAGTGCGGCCGGCTGCGCTCGATGATCTCGGCGGCACCCTTGGCCAGCAGATCCAGACCCACCGCACGACCGAGTTCGCGCGGGCGGTTGGCGGGGCCTGAACGCGAGGCCTCGATGATGGTGCTGCCGGAGAGGTCGAGCACGGAGGCCGTCAGCGACATCCGATCGCCGGCGATGGTCGAAAAGCTCGCCACCGGCGAATTGCAGTGGCCGTTGAGCACCCATAGCACTTCGCGCTCCGCGTTGGCGCAGGCGTGCGCGGCGGGATCGTCGATCGATGCAAGGATTTGCCGCGTCTGCCAATCCTGCGCCGCGCATTCAACGGCGACGATGCCCTGGCCTGCGGCGGGCAGCATCTCCGCCGGCGTGAATTCGTAGGCGATGCGATGGGAAAGGCCGACGCGATCAAGGCCGGAGCGCGCCATGATCAGCGCATCCGCGGGACCCACCTCGCCACCATCGGGCAGACGCTGCTTCGTCTTGTTGTCGAGCTTGCGCACACGCGTGTCGGCCGCACCGCGAAAATGAATGATCTCTGCCTCCGGAAAGAGCCGACGCGCATAGGCTGCGCGCCGTACGGCATTGGTCCCGATCTTGAAGCCTCGGCCGCGCGTTTGCCGAAACGTCTCCAGCGTCGCGCCATAACGCAGCACCAGCGCGTCACTGGGCGGATCGCGCGAGAGCGTGGCGCCGATCACGAGGCCGGGCGTGTCCTCGTTGCCCGGCATGTCCTTCAGCGAGTGCATCGCCGCCTGCAATTCGCCCGAGAGCACGGCGGCGCGGAT
Source organism: Bradyrhizobium sp. 147 (assembly GCF_023073935.1). NCBI lineage: Bacteria > Pseudomonadati > Pseudomonadota > Alphaproteobacteria > Hyphomicrobiales > Nitrobacteraceae > Bradyrhizobium > Bradyrhizobium sp. 147. Next base: position 941 of record NZ_JADPKL010000054.1, read on the forward strand.
CTGCGCCACGAAGGCGCCGCCCTTGCCGCCGTGGGGCAGGAGCTTGCTGGTCTGGTCGAGATCGCCCGTCGTGTCGAATTTGACGATCTCGACGTCGAGATCGGGCACGGCGGCGGTCAGGCAGCGCACAATCTCTTCCGTCTGTGCCAGCGCCATCGCGCTCTTGCGGGTGCCGATCTTGAATCGCGTAGCCAAGTCTTTGTCCTCTCGAAGCGCGCGGGTTAGCGCGCATCCTCCAATATCATGTCGGAGGCCTTTTCGGCGATCATGATGATGGGCGCGTTGGTGTTCCCCGACACCAGGTCCGGCATGACCGAGCCGTCGACGACGCGGAGGGCATCAAGCCCCCTCACCTTCAGCCGTTGGTCGACCACCGCGAGCGCGTCGTTGCCCATACGACAGGTCGAGGTCGGATGGTAGATGGTGCTGCCGCGCTCGCGGCAGAAATCGAGCAGCTCGGCATCCGTGGATATTTTCGTGCCGGGATCGACCTCGCCAGCGACGAACGGCTTCAGCGCCGCTGCGCTCAGGATCTTGCGCAGGATCTTCAGGGCTTCGACGTTGGTGGTGCGATCGGTCTCGGTCGACATGTAGTTGATGCGGATCTCCGGCGGCACGGTCGGGTCGGCACTTTTGATGCGCAGGGTCCCGCGGCTTTCGGGCCGGAGCTGGCATACGGAGGCGGTGAAGCCGGAGAAATCGTGCAGCTTCTCGCCCATCTTGTCGGTCGAGAACGGCAGGAAGTGCACCTGGATGTCGGGCGAAGCGAGCCGCGGGCTGGTCTTGAAGAACGCGCCCGCTGTGCCCGCCGCGATCGTCAGCCAGCCCTTGCGGAACAGCGCGTAACGTGCGCCCGCCATCGTGCGGCGCAGCGGATGATTGATGGTGTCGTTGAGCGTGATCTTCTGCGAGCAACGCATCACGATGCGGACCTGCATGTGGTCCTGAAGATCGTGGCCGACACCCGGCGCCTCCAGCACGACGTCGATACCATGCGTGCGGAGGAGATCGGCCGGGCCGACGCCGGAGAGCTGAAGCAGTTGCGGCGAGTTGTAGGCCCCGCTCGACAGCACGATTTCCTTGCGGGCCCGCGCGCGGCGCAAGGCCGCGCCTTGCCGGTATTCGACTCCGACCGCCCGCCGCCCTTCGAACAGGACGCGCCGAGCGTGTGCGGAGGTCTCGATCTTGAGATTGCTGCGCGACTTGGCGGGGCCGAGATAGGCCACCGCCGTCGAAGCGCGGCGGCCATTGCGCGTCGTGGTCTGGAATAGGCCGACGCCTTCCTGCGTGGCGCCATTGAAATCCGGATTGTAGGGCAGACCGGTCTCGACCGCGGCGTCGATGAACGCCTTCGACAGCGGATCGGTCACGATCATGTCGGACACCGGCAGCGGGCCGCCGCTGCCGTGATATTGGTCGGCACCGCGCGTCTGGTTCTCGGCCTTCTTGAAGTAGGGCAGCACGTCGTCATAACCCCAGCCGGTGTTGCCGAGCTGGCGCCAGCGGTCGTAGTCCTCGTGCTGACCGCGGACATAGAGCAGGCCGTTGATCGAGCTGGAGCCGCCCAGCGTCTTGCCGCGCGGCTGGAAGACCTGGCGCCCCTTCAGCTCGGGCTCCGGCTCGGTCTGGTACATCCAGTTGACGGTCTTTTCCTTGAACAGCTTGCCGTAGCCGAGCGGCACGTGGATCCAGATGTTGGAATCCTTCGGGCCAGCTTCGAGCAGCAGCACGCTGTGCTTGCCATTCGCCGAGAGCCGGTTGGCGAGCACGCAGCCGGCCGAGCCGGCACCGACGATGATGTAGTCGAATTCGGGATCGGACGGCGCGTGGGAGGAATTTGCGTTCATGCGCTACTGTTCTTTTTGTTGGTGTTGGCGTTTCCAGCTTCGTCACTTAGCACAATCATGCATGCAGGCGCAGCGCCTCGACCAGCGACCTGAACGCACGGGCATATTCCGCCCCCGCCCTTGCGATATCAGCGCGCCCGGCACAGGCGACCGCGGCCTCCGTGACTGCGCCGAGCAGCAGCCGCGCCAGCGGCTCGACCGGCTGTCGCGCGATCAGGCCGGCCTCCATCGCGGCCGCAAGGGTGCGCGGCAGCTTGCCACCGAAATGCTTGGCGTCGATCTCGCGCCAACGTTCCCAGCCGAGCACGGCTGGCCCGTCGCGCAGGATGATCTGGCCGGTGGGGCCCTTTGCCGTCGCCGCAAAGTAATGCTGGGTACCGGCAACCATAGCGGCGAGCACGTCCTTCTCGGCGCGCGCGGCGCTGTCGATCTCGACAACGAGGTCGCGCGAGACCTGGTCGAACACGGCTTCGAACACCGCCTCCTTGGTCTTGAAGTGATGATAAACCGCGCCCTTGGCGACGCGGGCGGCCTCCGCGATCTCGTCCATGGTGGTGGCGGCGAAGCCTTGTGTCCCGAACAGACGGCGCGCCGCCGTCAGGATCGCTTCAATGGTCGCCGCCCGCCGCTCCGCCTGCTTTGCCATGTGTCTCGTCTGGGTTCAGAATACCTCTCCCTTCGGAACTTCGGGAGAGGTGAGTTCTCGGCTCGCACCGGTTCAACTCACTCTCGCTTTAGTCGAGTTCGGCACAGGCGGCCAGTTGACTTTTCGACCACCGGTCGGTATTTACCGACTATCAGTCGGTTTTACTCGTGAGGTGTGCCATTGCCGAGTCGTGACATTGTCGAAGCGTTTGCGCAGCGGCTGGAAGCAGGAGACTTCATCGGCGCCATTGAACAGTTCTGCGCGCCTGATGCCGTCACCTACGAGAACAGCGCTGCTCCGACGGTTGGGCGCGATAAGCTCATCGCCAAGGAGCGCGGCGTGCTGGCCGCTTCGAAGGAGGTCAAGGCCGTGCGCATTGGGCCGAGCCTGATCGAGGGCGACCATGTCGCGACCCGCTGGTGCTTCAGCTTCACCAACGCCGAAGGGATCACCCGGACGCTCGACGAGGTCGCGTGGCAGACCTGGCGGGGCGATCAGGTGATCGAGGAGAGGTTCTATTACGATCCGAAGCAGTTGGGGCGATGATTCCGGACAGCGGTGTCATCGCCCGGCTTGACTGGACGATCCGGTACGCCGAGACGCCAATAGTCAATTGATAGGCCGCGGCGTATTGATGCCCCGGTCCCGTCTCCGCCAAGGCTACGCCGGGGCCACAATGGTATCTCGGCCCGTCGGAGCTTTAGCAAAGGCGGCAAGCCGGGGCACAACAGCGGAGTTACGGGCGAACATCCCCTGCCATCGCGCATTTGTATCGATTTGTTATCGATACCCTCGTTTGAACACGCAGAAGTGGTCACGGCGGCGGTCGCGGCCGAGGACAATTCATAGTTCGTCAAAGGTTTGTAGCGAATTCTCAGCTTCCAGCCGGACCAACGGCGGACGCTGCCAGGCTCTCGAATGCGGACTCAAACGACCAGCTATTTCGCACGGCTGTTCGCCGGCGATCTGTCGGCGTTAGGCGGTCCTGCAGCCGACGAGGCCGTCGCCGGTCATATTAGGGCCGAACAGATGTCGCTGGTGCTGGGCTATTCCGTCGGCATCATGCTGGCCAATGCCTGCAACGCCATCGTGCTGGCCGTCGCGCTGTGGCAGTCGCCGGACCGGATGCCGGCCCTGATCTGGGCGGTCGCCGTGGCCGCCGCCGCGATCGCATTCGGCCTGCAATCCCACGCCACGCGCCGCATCACCAAGCCGCAATTCGTCTCGCGCCGTGCCATGCACCGGCTGGTGCGCAACGCCTTCATCCTTGGCGCGGCCTGGGGCATCGTCCCAGTCGCGTTCTTCTCCGACGCTTCGACCGGCGGCCAGCTCGTCATCACCTGCCTGTGCTCGGGCATGCTGGCGGGCGGCGCGCTGGCCTTCGCGACGATCCCGATCGCGGCCATCGCCTTCACGGCGCCCATCTTCCTCGGCATCGCCATCTGCCTGTGCCGGAACGGCGATCTTGCCTTCCTGCTGATCGCATTCCTGGTCGTGGTCTACGGAAGCGTGCTGCTCCGCGGCGTGTTCGTCAATTCGTTCTCGTTCGCGCATCGCGTGATGCAGCAACTCGAAGCGGAGCGCACGGTGCGGCGGGATCCCCTCACCCATTTGCCCAACCGCGTCGCGTTCAACGAAACGCTCGATGCCGCGCTCAAACGGCTGGCGTTATCAGGCGAGGAATTCGCGGTGCTGCTGCTCGACCTCGACCGCTTCAAGGAGGTCAACGACCAGTTTGGTCATCCCGCCGGCGACGAATTCCTGGTCCAGGTTGCAAGCCGCCTGCGGCGCTGCACGCGCGCGGCCGAGCATGTCGCGCGCATCGGCGGCGACGAATTCGCGCTGGTCATGAACAATGTGGCGCGGCCAGAAGATGCGCTCGAGATCGCCGAGCGCTTCGTCGCGGCCTTCGCCGAATCGTTCCAGATCGAGGGCCGCCAGATCGTCGGCGCGACCAGCGTCGGCATCGTGCTTGCGCCGCGCGACGGCAACACGCCGTTCGACCTCATTAAGAATGCCGACGCCGCGCTCTATCGCGCCAAGAAGGCGGGAGCCGGCACGGTCTGCTTCTTCGAGACCAGCGACGACAAAGCGTCCCGCGACCGCAAGGCGCTGCAATCGGACCTCGCGGGCGCGATCGCGAGGGACGAGCTGTTCCTGGTGTTCCAGCCGTTCCTCGGTCTGGGCGACAACCGCATCACAGGCTTCGAGGCGCTGCTGCGCTGGCAGCATCCAATACGCGGACTGGTGCCGCCGAGCGAATTCATACCGATCGCGGAGGAGACCGGGCTCATCCACGAGATCGGCGAATGGGTCATCCGCCGCGCCTGCACGACGGTGGCGCAATGGCCCGAACAGATTAGGGTCGCCGTGAACTTCTCTGCGGCACAATTTCACAACACCGGCATTCTCCAGACCATCGTGCAGGCGCTTGCCGACGCGAAGATCTCTCCCAGGCGGCTCGAGATCGAGATCACGGAATCGATGCTGCTGTCTAAATACGGCTCGGCCGCATCGGTCCTGAATGCGCTGCTGGAGCTCGGGGTCACCGTGGCGCTCGATGATTTCGGGACGGGCTTCTCCTCGCTCACCTATTTACGCAAGCTGCCGTTCAGCCGTATCAAAATCGACCAGTCCTTCATCCGCGACGTGCTGGTGCAGCCGGACTGCGCTGCGATCGTCAAGTCGGTGGTCTCGCTCGCGCGGGACCTGCGCATCGGTGTCGTCGCTGAAGGCGTCGAGACCTCCGACCAACTCGAATATCTGCGCCAGATCAGCTGCGACGAGGTGCAGGGCTATCTGATCAGCCGGCCGGTGGCGGCCGATGCCGTGCTGGCGCTGCTGGACAGCAAGAAACATCGGGCGACCTTTGCGGCGTAGGACTCGATCGGGTTAAGATCGGTGCCGCTACGAAAGAGGTGCGCTCCCTCCCGCTTGCGGGGCAGGGCTATCGCATATGGCGAAGCATACTGAGGAGGAAGGCATCATCCCAGCCCGCGCGCTTGATTTTGCGTCGAATCGAGGCGGTGTCGGGATGAGA
>NZ_JADPKL010000050.1:0-5981 GCF_023073935.1 Bradyrhizobium sp. 147
CGCCCAGCGCGATGTCAGTGAGGCGTGACAGCCCGCGCCACACGACGGTATTGCCAGGCGGCGGATCGCTGGCGCGGGCGAGATAACCGCCGAGCCGGGCGATCTTGATCAGATAGTGCGAGGAGCGTTTTTCTTGCTTTTGGTTTGTCGTTGACGAGGCGATCGAGCACGCCGATTTCAGTCGCAGTCAACGCGAGGGTTGGTGGCGCGTCTGGGGCGGAACGGTTGAGCATCGTCATCCAGAAGACCCGCCAACTCAGGATGCAAAAGAGCGAGATCAGATTGGTCAGACGCTGGGCAGTCCTGAGCTTCGACTCCTCAGCTTTGCAGCCCGATTTGAGGATTTTGTGGAACACCTCGATCTTCCATCTCAAAGCATACCACTCGAGCTTCTCAATGACGTCGGTGCGGGAACCAACGGGCAGGTCGGTGATCAGCTTCCAATCGATCTTCTTTCTGTTTTTCGGCGTCCCGCGCTCTTCGGCATGGATCACCGTCAGGGTCAGAGCGGGATAGCGCTTCTGCTTTCCGATCGGCGGTAGGACGCGAATCTTGCGATACCTAACCTCAAGAACGGCCTAGTCGGGATCGCCATTGCTATCTCTGACTTCGATGCGATGCCGCAGTAGGCGGAGTGTTCCCCAGATCGCCTGCGAGAGGTGGGCGTGTTGTTCCCCGAAGGGATGATGCAGATTGAGCCGACACCATTCGATCACACAAGCCAGCGCGCGAGTGTAACGGTCTAGGTGTTTAGTCCCGGCATTTGCTGGAGCGGATTGAGTTTGAATCGTTCTGGCTGGGAAGTCCGGCATTCGCAGGTGTATTCGTAGGGTGTGAGGCCCTTCAGGGTCTTCAGCCGCCAAGCGTAATTGTAGGCGGTGATGAAGTCGGCAAGGTGAGCTTCGAGCTGATCGTGTCGATCGTAATGGTAGCGTTGGACGGTCGCTTCCTTGATCGTGCGGTTCATGCGCTCGACCTGGCCATAGGTCTAGGGATGCTTGATCTTGGTCAGCCGATGTTCGATGCCATTTTCCTGGCATCGCATGTCGAACATATGCGTCACGTATCTTGCCGTCGGACCGTGGGCATTGCGCGGCGAGAAGGTGAACTGGATCCCATTGTCGGTGAGCACCGGATCTTGTGGGGGCCGGCCGCGATCAGAGCTTCGAGGAAGGCCGAGGCTGAGGTCCTTCCGGTCTTCTTGACCAGTTGCACGAAGGCGAACTTGCTGGTGCGATCGATGGCAACATAGAGGTAGAGCTTGCCTTCAGCGGTCTGGAGCTCAGCGGTATCGAAGTGGAAATAGCCGATCGGGCGTTGAACTTCTTCTTCGCAGGCCGATTGCCCTCAACCTCCGGCAATCGGCTGATGCCGTGGCGCTGGAGGCAGCGATGCAGGGATGACCGCGTCAGATGCGGGATGGTCGGCTGCAGCGCATAGAGGCAATCGTCGAGCGGCAGCAGCGTATGCCGTCGGAAAGCGACGATGATCGTCTCCTCCTCGATGGAAAGGATCGACTTGGCCTCCTTAGGGCCAGTCGAACGATCGGCGACGGTGTCGCGCTGCTTCCACTTCGCGACAGTCTTCTGGTTGATCCCGTAGTGCCTGGCGAGTGCTCTCAGGCTCTCCTGACTATTTTGTATTGTTCGACTGCCTCCGTCGTGGTGGCGCAGCCGTGTAGAACTTGTCCCATAGCGCATCCTTCGAATCGTGCGACAAGAATGCACCATCAAATCTTGGGACTAAACGCCTAGCCGTTATCTGTCGTACGACATTCCTACCCTTCCTCGACTGCCCCCTGCGAGCGAGGAAAATTCGACCACTTTTGCCTACACTCCTTGGGCCCGAACAGACCATTAGCACACTCGACCACATCTCTGGTGGGGGGGCCGGATGGAATGTGGTGACCAGTACTACCAACTACGTCGCGAGCAGCTACGAACGTTAACGTGGCAGTGAGAGGTGCGTATCGCACGATTCCTCACAGTGTGCTTACAGCACCGCATGCACGCCACTCTGCACGAGCAACGCCTGCAACAAAGTGCGAAACGCGCAGAATTTCTGCAAGACGTTCCCCCATTTTCGCTAATTTGAGTTTCGTTCTCTCTTACATTCTTGACGTCTTCAGGTGCCCGAAGACCATCTAGCCGGAGGAACTTATGCGGCCTGGGAAGTCAGATCGGACCACCTCTTTCGCCGAAGCACTACAGACCATCGCGACGACAGAATTGGCTCCGGACGCCATACGAGCTGCGAAGGAACGCCTCCTTGATATGTTGGGCGTCACGCTGGATGGATTGGACCAGCCGTCTTCGGTCGTCGCTTTTCGCTCAGTTGGTCCATGTGCCGGTCCGTGTACCGTGATCGGTCGCAATACAACGGCTGCCGCGGCAGATGCAGCGTTTGTGAACGCTGTCACGAGCCATACTACCGGTCAGGAGGATTGTGGAGGTGGAGTTCACCCGGGAACGTTCGTAGTTCCGGTGTCGCTTGCGCTAGGCGAGCAATATGGACGCTCGGGTAAAGACGTATTGAGCGCGATCGTCGTCGGCTACGAGGCGGCGCAACGGATGCATACGGCCGCAGCTGCGGCGTTGTATTCGAACAAGTTTCGCGCAGTCCCTACGATTGGACTTTTTGGCGCCGCTGCTTCCGCGTCAATCTTATCTGGCCTTAATACTGAACAGCTTGCCAACGCACTCAACTTTGCAGCGAACATGGCCGGCGGGTTACTAGAGAGCTTCGCTGATGGCACGATGGAGCTGCACGTCCAGGCCGGCCTTGCAGCGCGCGGCGGGATTACTGCGGCGGCGCTTGCTCGAGGAGGTGGTAAAACGACGCCTCGCACACTCGATGGACCATATGGTTTCTTCAGTACGTTCGGGCACGGCCGCTCTTGCGACCCAGATGCTTTGACAATAAAAACGAGGGAACTCGGAATTCTTAGCGCCTGGTCCAAGCCGTTCCCCGCTTGCAAAGGCAATCTAGACACCATGCTCATAATCCGTTCGCTTCAACCTGTTGGTTTTGCGCCCTCGGAGATCGAGCGTGTCGTCCTGTCACGGAGACATAATGATTACGACGCGCCTGGAATGTTGGCCGATCCCCCTTACAGCAACATGGTCCAGGCGATGATCTCGGCGAAGTTCACGAGCGTTGCTGCCCTACTGGGGAAACCCATCACCGACTGGCGATACTTTAAAGAGTCATGCAGAGATCCCGACGTTGAGGAAGTCGCCGCGAAGACGTCGTTGCTCGTTGCTGAGAACGACGTAGAGGAAGTTACTGTTGAAGTGGTCTTGAAAGGTGGTGCCACAGTCACGATGCGTTCTTCAGACATGGCGGACGTCAGTTGGGAAACAGACGTGAGAGCTAAGTTCGAGAGGCTCGCAGCTCCAAGACTTCATGGCGCCACTCGAAACGTGCTCGATCTCGTCGCCAACCTGGAGTCTGCGCCTGATATTGGTAGGCTTATGAAGCTCGTGCGAGCATAGCGCCATCAATGGAGGAGTCACAGCACGAGCGAAAATGGTTATGAACTGGGGTGATGTGGAGCGATCGCGGGAGTTTGCGCAGAAGCTGGAGCGTAACGGTATCAGCGTGGGGAGCTCCTCGGCTCGCTCAATCTTCGTCCACTTAACGCACATGGTTCAATTCAAGACACAGGGCGGCAGGTGATTTGATGGCTCGATCTCCGAGACAGATGGTGCTTAACTTGTTCTTGTCTGCTGGCGGCTATAGCGTCGGTGGGTGGCGGCGGGAGAGAAGCCGGTCGAATGAATTGACCTCTCTTTCGCTCTATCGTGACCTCGCGCGGTTAGCCGAGCAGGCGAAATTTGACGCGATATTCGTGCCGGACTCTGTGCGGTGGGATCCGGAGCGCACCGAGCCGCGGCCGGTTGAGCTCGAGCCGATTACGCTGCTGTCAGCACTTGCTGGCGTCACAGAGAAGATTGGCCTGATCGGCACAGTTTCCATATCGTTTACCGAGCCGGCCAACGTAGTACGCTATTTCACGTCGCTGGACCATCTCAGCGATGGGCGTGCTGCCTGGAACATCGTGGTCTCAAGCGCCGGGGATGGGAACTACAGCGTCAAGCTTCCGCCACGCGATGACCGTTACGCCATGGCTGACGAGTATCTCAGGGTGGTCACTGCGCTTTGGGACAGCTGGGAGGACGATGCTGTCGTCAATGATCGTAAGGCCGGGATCTGGCTTAGGCCGGATCGCGTTCATCGCATAGATCATCAAGGGAAGTACTTCAGCGTCGAAGGGCCGGCGCTCATTCAACGCGGACCGCAAGGCTGGCCGGTACTCGTTCAAGCTGGATCATCACCGGCCGGGGTCGATTTCGCAGCACGCTGGGCAGAACTCGTGTATACCGCCCAACCGGATCTGGAGCACGCCCGTATCTTCTACCAGACTATTAAACGTAAGGCTGCAGAGGCAGGACGCGATCCTAGCCATATCAAGGTGCTGCCTGGGCTCCTACCCATCATCGGCGAGACCGAAGAAGCTGCCAACGCACTTGCAGGCGAACTTGCCGACCTGATGCCGGTCGAAGCTTATATACCGGCGTTGCGTTCCGTCTTTGAAGGGGTCGACGTGACCGGCCTCGATCTCAACCAACCGATTCCGCTGGACCGAATCCCGCCCCTAGAACAGATCCGAATGGTCAGTCGGTTCGAGCTGTTCCGCCAGCTTGCCGTCGATAAGCGTTACTCGCTCCGAGATCTCCTACGTGTGGCCGCTAGATCGTATGGACACCCCTCGCAAGTCGGGACGGCGGCGCAGGTAGCGGATGAGATGGAGCGGTGGTTTTCCGCTGGTGCATGTGACGGCTTCAACCTGCAGATGGCTTATGCGCCAGGCGGGCTGCAAACTATTTGTGACCAGCTCGTTCCCGAACTCGTGCGCCGCGGTCTTTTTCACCGTGAGTACGAAGGCAACACATTTCGCGACCGCCTAGGGCTTCCACGGCCACGAGCGGGCTCCCGATAATGCTAGCCATTGGCGCGGAGCCGCCAATCCACATACTCGAAACGAAGACGAGATAGCGATGAGAGAAAAACTTGTCAGCGCAAGCCACTCGTCGTTGGCTTTATCGCGAGCATGCCGGGGCTTCGACCGCATAGGAGCACGTGCACAATCGCGCAGACTGTCACGAGCCCGGCTGATCCCGTACCTCTCATCGATCAGCCCGGCTGGACTTCGACTGCTAGAGCGACTGATAGGAGTGAAGATAACCGGGCCTTGAGAACTGCCTTGCGCCCACTCGGCTAGACTACACAAAATCCGCGACTTGGCGGCAAATCACAGTGACCGGAGCGCGTTCTTCGGTCCCACCTGCGGTGAGAGCTGGTGGTTGGTAGCTACTGCAGGTTAGGCTTGCGCCAGCACCAAACTGCGCTCTTGCTCTCCCTACGGTCGAGCTCCGTTCGGCTCACCATTCCGGGTGCTGAATGGGCCGTGGTGGTTGTAATGGCGGAGCCAATCCCCGATCAGGACACGCGCTTTGGTCAGCCAAGAGAACACCCGACCAAGAGCAGCTCGTCACGTGTAAAAGGATCAATCGAAGCATTCATCTCAGGCGTCCTCTCCAGAGCTATCGATGTTACAATGGAGCAGTGGCGCGACAGAAGCCGCGGCACGAAACGACTGCGTCACCTCACCGGCGGCCTGTTTAGAAAGATGTCCAATGATTCATATGCGCGGTCAAAAAATGGAACCCACAGAGCGGCACCACGACAACGAGTCCGATATGAAGTGGAGTAAGATTGGATACAGGACCAATGGTGTGACTGAGATCCGCGCCGGCCATAAGCGGAATAGCCGCGACTCCCCGAGGTCCGCTCGCCGTGTATCGATCGAGAAATGCCTTTAAAGCGTGATGGCATTAGGTTCGATAGCCTGAATTTTTGAGGTAATTGGCGCATTCCTCTGAGGTGAAGGCATCGAGTGCGCGGCCGATTGCGGCGCA
>NZ_JADPKL010000043.1:0-5482 GCF_023073935.1 Bradyrhizobium sp. 147
CTCCGCATCCGACCCCCTCCATGCTCTGGGAGTCGTCTTCAGAATCTCTCTTGCTCTCCAATGCAATAGGCCAGAGAAATCCATATGCGATTCCCCTGCGCAAGCGGGGGAGGGCTGGGGAGAGGGTGTCTCGACCACGGGACAATCCCCTAGAGGAGAGAGCCCTCACCCGCCGTGCTTCGCACGTCGACCTCTCCCGCAAGCGGGCTACCAGATTCACACATCTCGAAAATGGAATCATCTTCAATGAGTTAGCAAAAGCCAGGTTTTGGACGCTCACGCGCTGCAGAATCGAGACAAGTGACTCGGATGACTCACTTTTTGGGCTTAATCGGCGAATGGCTCTGACAGAGATGTGTGAATACGGTAGCGCAAGCGGGAGAGGTGCACGGCGTCACGCGGCGCCATCTCTCCACCCGATCTTCTCCTTCAAGAAGCGATAGCCCAGCACCTCGAAGCCAGCGCGCTCCTTGTTGTCCTTGCCGTAGCCGTGGCCGCCGGCTGCCGGTTCGTAGAACCAGGCCTCGTAGCCCATCGCCTGGAGCTTGGCGGCCATCTTGCGCGCGTGGCCGGGATGCACGCGGTCGTCGCGCCGTGTGGTGGCGATCAGGATCGGCGGATAGGGCTGAGCGGCCTTGACGTTGTGATAGGCCGAGTAGGTCTTCAGCCAGTCCCATTCCTCCGGCTTGTCCGGGTCGCCATATTCCGCGATCCAGCTCGCGCCCGCGAGCAGCTTGGTGTAGCGGCGCATGTCGATCAGGGGGATGGTGCAGAACAGCGCGCCGAAACGCTCGGGGTATCGCACCAGCATGTTGGTGATGAGGATGCCGCCGTTTGATCCACCCTGTGCGGCGATGCGCTTTGACGTGGTCACGCCGCGGCGGACGAGATCGGCGGCGACGGCCGCGAAATCGTCATGCGACAGCCTCTTGCCGGCGAGCCGCCCGGCATCGTGCCAGCGCGTACCGAACTCGCCGCCGCCGCGCAAATTCGCCTGCACAATCGTGCCGCCGCGCTCCAGCCACAGCTTGCCGAGCGCGGCATTGTAATACGGCTTCACCGAATGGGCGAAGCCGCCATAGGCGCTCAGATAGACCGGCGCATCGCCGGTCTCGCCTGCAGGGCCGCTCTGGACATAGGGAATTCGCTCGCCGTCGATCGAGACGGCCTCGTGCTGCGTCACCACGAGACCATCGGCGGTGAACGTTTTCGGCGCCTGCTTCAGCACGGTCGGGCTGGCGACGCCGCGTTCGATCAGCAGCAGCGACGGCGGCGTGAGCGGATCCTGCACATTGGCGAGCAGATCGCCGTTGCTTTCGGACGGATGGCGATCGAGCGGCCAGATGTCGACAACGCCGATCTGCGGCAGGCCACCAAGCGTCTCGCGGCTCCAGCCCGCAGCGGATGGCGTGCAGATCTCGAAGCACGGACGCAGCTCGTCGAGGATCGACAGCATGAGCTTGCCCGCGGCCCAGAACAGACCTTGCAACGCGCGCCGCGGCGCTGGCTCGAACAGCACCGCGAAATTGCGGCTGCCGGCGAGGAACGCCGACAGCGCCATGCCGAGCACCGTGTCAGCGGTATAGGTCCGGCCTGCGATGGACCAGTCCTTGCGCAGCTTGATCGCGAACCAGTCGCCATGCGCCTGCATCCAGATGCCGGTCGGCAGGTCCAACTTCGTCATCGCGCCGGCCGCATCGCGCAGCCAGACGGCGTGATTGAAGAAGTCGATCTGGTCGACGATCCAGACACGCGGCGCCGCGCCGGTGTCGTCGGCCATGCCGTAGATCACCATGTGATCGGCGGTGGTCTCGATAATGATCTCTGCCTGATCGACAGGCTGGCCGCGCCGCCACAGCCGAACGGTACGTGCATATCCCGAGCTCGTGGCCATGCCCTCGCCATGCGCGCTCGACAGCAGCAGTGTGTCGGCATCGAGCCAATCCACGCCGCCCTTCGCTTCCGGCAGCGTGAACCCGCCGGCCACGAAGCTCTTGGTGTTGAGGTCGAGCTCCCGCAACGTGACAGCATCGCTGCCGCCGCGCGACAGGCTCAGAATCGCGCGCGAACTTCCGGGCATCGTGGCGATCTGGCTCAGCAGCCAGTCCTCGCCTTCGCTTGCGGCGAGCTGGTCGATGTCGAGCATGGTCTCCCACGCCGGGTTGGCTTTGCGAAACTCCGCCAGCGTCGTCCGCCGCCACAGGCCCCGCGGATTGGCGGCGTCTTTCCAGAGATTGTGCAGATCGCTGCCGCGCCGGCTGACATAGGGAATGTTGTCGGGCCGGTCGTAGATCGCGGCGAGCGTGTCGCGGTCGCGCACGAACGCTGGGCCGCCGAACGCGGCGAGCGTCAGTTGATTCTGCCGCTCGACGAAATCGAGTGCCTGCTTGCCCTCGATCTCCTCCAGCCAGAGCCACGGATCATCGTCGGGAGCGCTGAGCGTAGGCCTGTCGTCGACGGTCATGAGCGAAACTCCAGGAAGACGCGGCGGATAGGATTCAATCGAGCGCAAGGCGTCAAGGACGCGGCCAGCTATCATCCGTCCGATTGCGTCAGAGGCATGGCCCGCGCCCGTTTGCGCCGGTTGCCCGCCCTCTCGCGCCCCTCCATAGTGCCGGAAATCAACGAGAGCCCCTTGAGCCCCCTTGGGGCGGAAATGCCGATGTTAGACGTGATCTCTACCGCCGAAATCGCCGACGACGCGCGCGTGCGTGCCAATGTGGTGCGCCTTGCCGCCGCGCAGGCGCTGACCGGCGCCAATTCGGCGGTGATCTTCGCCACCGGCTCGATCGTCGGCGCGACGCTCGCACCGGACATGTCGCTCGCGACCGTGCCGCTGTCGATGTACGTGCTGGGGCTCGCCGCCGGCACCTTGCCGACCGGCGCGATCTCGCGCCGCTTCGGCCGCCGCGCCGCCTTCGTCATCGGCACCGGCCTCGGCACGCTCACTGGCCTCACCGGCTCGTTCGCGATCCTGCACGCCTCCTTCGCGCTGTTCTGCGTCGCGACCTTCCTCGGCGGCCTCTATGGCGCGGTCGCGCAATCCTACCGCTTCGCCGCCGCCGATGGCGCCAGCGCGGCCTATCGCCCCAAGGCTGTGTCCTGGGTGATGGCGGGCGGCGTGTTCGCCGGCGTGCTCGGTCCGCAGCTCGTGCAATGGACCATGGACCTCTGGCAGCCTTATCTGTTCGCCTTCAGCTTCCTGGTGCAGGCGGCGGTGGCACTGGTCGCGATGGGCATCCTCGCCGGCGTCGACATGCCAAAGCCCGCGCCGGCCGATCTGCATGGCGGCCGGCCGCTGCTCGACATCGTGATCCAGCCGCGCTTCATCGCGGCCGCTTTGTGCGGCGTCATCTCCTATCCCATGATGAACCTGGTGATGACCTCGGCGCCGCTCGCCATGAAGATGTGCGGCCTCAGCGTTTCCGATTCCAATTTCGGCATTCAATGGCACATCGTCGCCATGTACGGGCCAAGCTTCTTCACGGGTGCGCTGATCGCGCGCTTCGGTGCCCCGAAGGTCGTTGCGGCCGGCCTGCTGCTGGAGGCCGGCGCCGCCGGCATCGGCCTTTCCGGAATCAGCGCGATGCATTTCTGGGCGACGCTGATCGTGCTCGGGGTCGGCTGGAATTTCTCCTTCATCGGCGCCTCCGCGCTGGTGTTGGAGACGCACCGTCCGCAGGAGCGCAACAAGGTGCAGGCCTTCAACGATTTCCTGGTGTTCGGCATGATGGCGATCGGCTCGTTCTCCTCTGGCCAGCTGCTTGCCAATTACGGCTGGTCTGCGGTGAACATGGTGGTGTTCCCGCCGGTGGTTCTGGGTCTTGTCGTGCTCTCGCTGGTCTCCTGGGCCCGCCGCCGCAAGGCGCGGCTGGACGCGGCGATGGGCGAGCTCCCGGATGCGATTTGACGCATGATCCGGAAATGTGCGCAGCGGCTTTCCGGACCTTGCTCAATAGGTGGCAGGAGGGTGTCAGCAGCGTTGATGCTTCGATCGCCGTCGAAGTGATTTTCGGAGCTGATGTCGTTACATGATGCTCGTCATGAAGAGACGGGCGTGAAGCAAGGCGCTCGCGGGGGAAACAAAGGACAAGCGCAAATGCTCGACAATCCCCGGCCCGCTGCTCCAATCAACGAATCCTCCCTCCGCTACGAAGGCTGGCGCATCGTCGCGGTCTGCTTCCTGCTCGCGACCTTCGGCTGGGGGCTCGGCTTCTACGGCCAGAGCGTCTATGTCGCTGAGCTCCAGCGCGCGCATGGCTGGTCCGCGTCGCTGATCTCGTCGGGCACGACCTTCTTCTATCTGTTCGGTGCGCTGCTGGTCGTCTTCGTTGGCGAGGCCATCCAAAAGCATGGCGCGCGCCTCTGCCTGATCGCCGGCACGCTGGCGATGGCGGCGGCGGCAGTGGCGATCGGCGCGGTGCGCGAGCCCTGGCAGCTCTATCTCGCCAATGCCGTGCTCGCCTTCGGCTGGGCCGGAACCAGTCTCGCCATGATCACCAACACGATCAGCCTGTGGTTCGACCACAAGCGCGGTATGGCGATCAGTCTCGCGCTGAACGGCGCCAGCTTCGGCGGCATCGTCGGCGTTCCGCTGCTGGTGGCGCTGATCGGCCATGTCGGTTTTGCCAGCGCGATGTACGCCGCGGCCGGCGCCATGCTGGTGCTGCTCCTGCCGGTGATCCTCATTCTCGTCGGCCGGCCGCCCGATCACGGCTGGCATGCGACTGCGAAGCCGAAGCCGCAATCGTCGGCGCAGATCCGCGCGCAGGCCCTGCGCGACGTCGGCTTCCTCACCCTGGCGATTGCGTTTGCATTGGTGCTGTTCGCCCAGGTCGGCTTCATCGTGCACCTGATCTCGTTCCTCGATCCCGTGATCGGGCGCGAGCGCGCCGCCGTCGCGGTCGCGGTGCTGACGGCGATGGCGGTGGTCGGCCGTGTGCTGTTCTCGCTGGTGATCGACCGCCTCGACCAGCGACTGGCGTCGGCGCTCTCGTTCCTGAGCCAGGCCGCCGCGCTCTTCGTCGTCATCAATTTGCACAATGATTACGCGCTGATCGCGGCCTGCGCGGTGTTCGGCTTCTCGGTCGGCAACCTCATCACGCTGCCGTCGCTGATCGTGCAGCAGGAGTTCGAGTCCGCCTCGTTCGGCGTGCTGATCAGCCTCAACACTGCGATCAACCAGGTCACCTACGCGTTCGGCCCCGGCGTCGTCGGCTTCCTCCGCGATCTCTCCGGCGGCTACTCGCTGCCGTTCTATCTCTGCATCGCGCTGGAGGTGATCGCCGCCGCACTGATCATGGTGCGCGGGAGGCGCGCGAACAAGTCATAGAGACGCGACGGCGTTTCCAAAAAATTCCGTCATTGCGAGGAGCACTTGCGACGAAGATTCCATGGGGGTGGATAGCGACCAAGTCTGAGGCCAGACTGAGGTTGCATCCATTCAACCTGGAGACGACGATGTTGCTCGATCATCCTATCG
>NZ_JADPKL010000068.1:0-508 GCF_023073935.1 Bradyrhizobium sp. 147
TAAAGCGTGATGGCATTAGGTTCGATAGCCTGAATTTTTGAGGTAATTGGCGCATTCCTCTGAGGTGAAGGCATCGAGTGCGCGGCCGATTGCGGCGCAGACGGCGTCGACGGTTCGCGCGGCAGCTTTGCGGAGCAGGTGCTTGAGCTTGGCAAAGACTTGTTCGATCGGGTTCAAGTCGGGCGAGTATTTTGGGAGGAAGAAGAGTTTGGCGCCGACCGAGCGTATGAGTTGGCGAACTGCTTTGCTCCTGTGGCTACCGAGGTTATCCAAGACGACGATGTCGCCGGGTCGAAGGACGGGCAGAAGAACCTTCTCGACATAGGTGCGAAAGCTCACGCCGTCGATCGGGCCCTCGATGAACCATGGCGCATCGATCCGGTCATGGCGCAGGGCCGCCAAGAAGGTCATGGTCTTCCAGCGGCCGTGCGGAACCTTGGCGGGAAGTCTGTGCCCGCGCGGCGCCCATCCCCGCAAAGGTGCCATATCGGTTCTGGTCCAGGTCTCG
>NZ_JADPKL010000127.1:0-5071 GCF_023073935.1 Bradyrhizobium sp. 147
CCAGGACCTGTTGGCCGAGAAAGGCGTAACAGTCAGCCGGCGGACGCTGCAACGCGCCGTGCAGCCCTATCGCCAGGCGCTGAAGGCGGAGGCTCTGGCGACGACGCGGTTCGAGACGCCGCCGGGCCGACAGCTGCAGATCGACTTTGGGGAGTGCCTGGTCGAGATCATTACCGTCCATGCGCGGCCGCAGGAACCTGGCATCTTGGTCGTCCTTGTAGACCGTGGAGCAGACTTGGCGGTCCGGACGGCGATGTGGTGGACGGTGGCGAAAGAGGCGGCGACCAACTGGTCGAGCCACAAGGATGCCCGCCAGGGCGCGGCCCTCGCATACTACTCGGTGTTCTCCTTGGGCCCCATCATCGTGATCGCGATCGCAGTCGCAGGCCTCTTCTTCGGCCACGAGGCGGTCACCTCGCAGGTCACTTCCTCCTTGAAGGGCATGGTCGGAGACCGGCGCGAAGGCAATCGAGTCGATGCTGGCGGGAGCCAGCCGCCCCGCGGAGGGCGCTCTGGCGACGATCCTCGGCATCGGCGCCCTGCTGTTCGCCGCGATCGGCGTCGTCGTGCAGCTCAAGGATGCGCTCAACGTCGTCTGGGAGGTGGAGGAATCGGAGGAGGGCGGGATCTGGCATTTCGCCCGCAGCTCGTGCTGTCGTTCGCCGCCGTCCTCGCGCTGGGCTTTCTTCTGCTCGTCTCGCTGCTGGTGACCGCGGCACTGGCCGCGACGGGCAAGTTCGTCGCCCCGTACATGCCGGAGGGCGTTCTCCATGTCGTCAGCCTGGTGGTCTCGTTCGCCGTGGTGACGGTGCTCTTCGCGATGATGTTCAAGTGGCTGCCAGACGTCTCGGTCGGCTGGCGCGATGTCTGGCTGGGCGCGCTCCTGACCGCGTTGTTCTTCGAAGTGGGAAAGGCTGCGATCGGCTTCTACATCGGCAAGCAAGGACTGGAGTCGACCTATGGTGCGGCCGCCTCGATCTCGTCGTGCTGATCTGGGTCTACTACACCTCGCAGATCATACTCATGGGGGCGGAGATCACGCAGGCCCATGCCAAGCACGGAGGTTCGCTCAAGCAGTGAGGTGAGGTCATAATCCAGACCACGGGCATGGAGCCAACGGGCACGACGCCTATCCTCAAAAACAATGAGTACACCGCCTAACGCCTCGGCGCCGGGTTTCGCGATGGCGCGGACATCAATCGTTAGTTGGGACGCGGCAGGTCCATGAAGACCTCCAGCGTGTGGCCGCAGATCGCACAGCAAAGGCGTCGGCATCGGGCGGACCTGGCGGCTGCTCGCTCCGTTCGTAGAGTGCGCCGCACTGGCAAATGACGTGAGTGGCTGACACGCGGGACCTTCGCCGCAGGCAGCTAACGCTGCCCAGAACGCGGCAAGGATTGAGATTGATGCCCCGCAGCCGATTCATCGGCCTTGGATTTCAGGTCGGCCGCCTTTTCGACCAAGGCCGCCGAAACTTCCGGACTTCTCGTTGCCTTGGCAAACTTCAGGAGCGTCGTCGCCTGACGCGTCAAATATTGCCTGTCGACCAACTATGGAACCCCACGGCTACCGCCCAGCGCCGCGGATTCATGCCCGAAGGCGGGATTTGTTCACGAAATGTATAAAAGTGGACTCATAGCTGATCCGCTCTCGACGGCGCCGAGGTCGCTGAAACCGCCGACCTCCGCGGAGGTTGTATCAGGCAAGAGGGTCGACCGATGCGCAATGCCATCGACATCGATCGGAGGCACAGCCTGACAATCGTCCGGGAAATCGGCGAGCGGCTGCGTTCGATCATCAAGGAAGAGCCGGAATTGCCGATCGCCCTGCGCCGGCAATTGGAGCGGCTCCGGAAATCCGAAGCCTCCTGACTGGCCGTCGGGCGCGCGAAAGCCCGGGCGGTCATGAACCGCCGGGCGAACGCAATTACAGCTTAAGTAGGCAATGTAGGCATCTTGGCCGGCGCTGCCGCAGCGGTCTATCCGGGACAATACCGTAGGCCTCGGGGGCCCGCGCGTCGACGCGAACATGACCTGCACGCTCCTGATCGAAGCGGTCTCGCGTCGCGCCCGCGAGTTCGACGTTATTCATGCAGATATCGACTGGCTGCACATGCCCGCACTCAGCCGGGCCGGAACCCCGTTCCTCACCACCCTGCACGGGCGTCTCGACCTGCCTGGCATCGGCGAGGTGGTTCGGCAGTTTCGCGAGGCGTGCTTCGTCTCCATTTCCGACAAACAGCGCGCTCCGCTCAAGGACGCGAACTGGCGCGGGACGGTGCATCACGGCTTGCCGGCCGGCCTGTATCGGCCGTCCTACGCTCCCGGGTCGTACCTCGCCTTCCTCGGGCGGCTCACGCCGGACAAGGGGCCCGAGGACGCCATGCGGATCGCGCGGGCGGCCGGCATGCCGCTGCGGATCGCGGCGAAGGTGCCTCGCGGAGAAACCGCCTACTTCACGAAGCACATCCAGCCGGAGATCGACGGCGCTCGGGTCGAGCTCGTCGGCGAGGTGGACGAACGCGGCAAGCAGCCGTTTCTGTCGGCCGCTGCGGCACTGCTGTTTCCGATCAAATGGCCCGAGCCGTTCGGCCTGGTGATGATCGAGGCGAGGGCATGTGGGACGCCCGTGATCGCCTATCGGGTACCCGAGGTCGTCGACGAAGGAGTGACCGGCTTCATCGTCGAGAACGAAGCGGAGGCGGGCCGCGCGGTGAAAGAGCTGGCACGGATCGACCGGCGCGAGGTCCGGGCGCGGTTCGAAGAGCGCTTCACCTCGGACGGGAGCCTACGAGACCTACTGTCGGCCGCCTCTCGCCGCCAGGCCCCGTCTCCGAACACCTCGGCACGCCCGCGTCTCCGCTCGTGCCGTGAGCGGCGGCTGTTCAGGCGTTTGGCTATGATTCGATAGAAGGAGGACTGCATGCGCCATCAGCAAAGCGAGCAGCACCCGCGGCGGTGGTTCGCGTCCATCGCAAACAAGGCCTCGCAGGCAGCTGGCCGGGCATCGACCTTCATCCTGGCCTGCGCAGTAGTTGTGATTTGGGCGATCACTGGACCGCTTTTCCACTTCTCGGACACTTGGCAGCTCGTCATCAACACAGGCACGACCATCGTGACCTTTCTGATGGTCTTCCTGATCCAGAACTCGCAGAACCGGGACAGCGCCGCGATCCAGGTCAAGCTGGATGAGCTCATCCGAACTGGAAGTGTCCAGAATTCATTTGTCGGCATCGAGCATCTCTCCGCCGACGAATTGGAGGAGCTGCGTGCCCGCTGCGAGGCGCGCGCCAAGGCGGTCGCAGCAGAGAGAAGAGGCTCAAGCAGGCGGCATCCATCCAGATCCCAGGGCGATGCCGAGGGCTGACACAGCGCAAGAAAGAACGGCCTCGCCGCCATTGGCAGGAACGCGCGAGCCCCATGCGACGTTCGAGGTGAAGGCAGCGGCAACCCGCGTTCCGAATTCTTTTAAGAGGAGGATTCACCATGAGGTCCATTGCGAGCGCGCTGGTCTTTGCTCTGGCGCTTTCCGCTCCCGTCGCACTTGCCCAGACCACGAAGCCGGACGTCTCCGGCGCTCCGAGCGCGCAGAACTCGGGTGCCGGCATCGCCGGTCAGCCGGGTAACAAGAGTGGTCCAGCCGTCAAGCCGGGAGAGACCGTCGGCGCCAGCTCGAGCTCGAACCAGCAGAATCCGACCGTCCAGCAGCAGGACACTTCCAACATCAAAGGTCTGCCGGGAAACAAGAGCGGGCCGCCGGCCAAGGAGCCCGATCGCAAGTGATGCGGAAGCCCGGCCGTTGATCCGGGAATGCTCCTAGTTCGGCGGCATCCCTTTCTGCCCGCCGAGCTCCCTCACAATGCGGACGACCTCGTCGGGATGGAACGGCTTCTTCACGATGCGGCTGCCCGGCACGGGCCGAGGTGCAGCGGGCGAGTAGCCCGTGGCGTAGATCACCGGGAGCTCCGGATCGCTTTCGCGGCAGCGCTCCGCGATCTGCCAGCCGTCGATGTTTCCGGGCAGCCTGACGTCGGTGACCAGCACGTCGGCGACGTGGCGCTTGCACCAGTCCAGCGCCTCTTCCCCAGTGCTCGCGTGGATCACGTGGTAGCCCGCATCGCGGAGCGCTTCGACCACGAATTCACGGATCAGGGGGTCGTCCTCGACGAGAAGTACGCTCACTGGCCGCTCACTTGGGATGACGCTCGCAACGCATGTCGAACGGCTCAACTGCGTCGCCGTTCCCGAAGTGAGCGAGACCGGAGGGGTTCAAACGGTCAAAAAGTCTCAAAACCTGCCACAGGGAGTGCCTCTTTCGAGCAATCGTCATTCTCGGTTGGCGGTCGTAACATCTGGCGGCCTCCGAGCCCATCTTCAGCCCCGGTGTCCCGGTACGCAGGCGGCCCCGCCATGTGTAAGGGATTGGTGGGGCCGGTGCCGGGCGAGCGCCCGCATGGGCCTGCGTGCTTCCGAATTAGAACGCCTGTGGTCAAATACCAGGCTGGCAAGTTCGTCGTCGCACCAACTCGTTTGTAGGTGCCGAGATCCGGGCCCGAACGAACGCCAGGAAATCGAACGGCTGCTGGCGAGATCGAAACCGCGCTCAGCCTCCTCGTTCCAGGAGACGCCGCCACCTCAACAGAGGAATGATCCAGCTCCGCGCTCATAGCGAGCTGAGGTCATCCGGTACCTCGCCGAACTTCCGGATCAGCCTGGCGTCGCTGAAGTCGCCGCTGGACGGGTCGCCGGTTCGCGAGAAGGCGAGGGCGCCGGCATGGCCCGGCTTGCAGGACAGGGCTTCCGCCCGCATGACCGCGGTGTTGGCGCTCAGGCACTCAGCCGCTCGCCGGCGGCGATGCCCTCGTCGGAGAAACGAAGGGCAGAGCGACGAAATACGTCACCTCACTCATCTGCTGCACCCTTGGGTTCGCGCGCCCCTGGAAGCCGCCCCAAGGTGGCCTTCGCTTCCGGTTTGTCAATCGGCGTTCGACTGGGACCCCCTATCGGCATCCAAAAGGGACCCCTTTGATCGGCGTGCTCTGCTGGGAGCGCTCGGGTCGTCGGAGCTGGTC
>NZ_JADPKL010000041.1:0-505 GCF_023073935.1 Bradyrhizobium sp. 147
TTGCAACCCTGCGCGCCTATTTGCGCCAGCGGGAGCGGTTGGTGGAATATGCCGCTGCCCATATCCAGCATATGCAGAAGGCCCTGATGGAGATGAACCTGCAGCTCCATCACGTGGTCTCGGATATCACGGGCGCGACTGGCATGCGGATCATCCGAGCTATTGTTGCGGGCGAACGCAATCCCGACGTGTTGGCGACCTACCGGGATGCACGCTGCCATTCTTCCATGGAGACGATCCGCGCCGCACTGGTGGGCAACAACCGACATGAACATGTCTTCGCCCTGACCCAATCGCTGGAACTCTACGACGTCTACCAGGCGAAGATGCTGGACTGCGATCGCAAGCTCGAAGTCTTGATCGCTGCGTTGGGCAACAGAGGGACAAAACCGGGCAGAAAGTTACCCAGGCCACGCATAAAGACCAAGCAGGTCAACACACCCACGTTCGATGTCAGGACCGCGCTGTATGGTGTGCTCGGCGTCGATCTGACCGAGATCCATGG
>NZ_JADPKL010000055.1:0-185748 GCF_023073935.1 Bradyrhizobium sp. 147
TGCGAATCGGTGCCAGACAAGGAATCACGGTCGATTCCTGCGATGCAATAGTTGGTGCGCTCCCTCAGCCCCCTCGGCTAAATGTGGGTAATTGAAAGCGTCGCCAAGCGGGTACCGTGGAACAAGGGAAAGATCGTTGGCGCGAAGCCGCCACTCCGTCCCAAGCACGTCTGGTCCATTCGAACAAAGCTCCAGGTCGAAGGTCGGATTCGCGATCTGGCGCTGTTCAACGTCGCTATCGATAGCAAACTTCGTGGTTGCGACGTTGTCGCCCCAAAGTCGATGATATCGCACCCAGCGGCTATGCGGCCGATCGAGCCAGTGTCCGCCAGAAGAAGACCGGTCGTCCCGTCAAATTCGAGCTTACCGAGGCGACCCGCCAAGCCCTCGATGACCATCTGAGGGCGACAGGCGAGAAGCCAGGAGATCAGACGAGGCACCACTAGCGAACGAATGCCTCACCTCGTAAACTGCTAAGACCAGCCCTGCAGAGGCGGGCGTCATTTTCGGGAGGATGCCAAGATGTGGCGTAACCGTGCCATAGGATTATCATTTGCGGCCGTCATGCTGCTCAGTACGAGCTTTAACACTGGGCACGCGAAGCCGCTCTTGATCGTCGGCCTCGATGAGAAGCTTCTGTGGGACGAAAGCGGCAAGCCCGTTCTGTCTGCACCTGGTAAGGATCAGGTTCTCATCGTTGATCTCGCCTCTCCTGAAACCCCCAAGATCATCGGTGCCCTGCCGCTGAAGAACTCAGTGGTCGGACCGCCCGTGAACGTTGCGATCGATCCCAGCGGAACCGTGGCGCTGGTCGCCGACTCGGTCGACGTCGTCAAGGAGGGCGACACGCTGAAACAGGTGCTGGACAACAAGATTTACGTCGTCGACCTGCAGGCCAATCCGCCCAAGCTGGCTGCAACGCTCACTGGCGGGAAACAACCTTCCGGGCTCAGCTTCAGTCCAGATGGCAAGATGGCACTGGTCGCCAATCGCGGAGACAATTCGATCAGCGTCCTCTCCGTGAACGGCACTGACGTGAAGATCACGGAAACCGTTGCGATGCCGGACAGTCCGTCGCACGTGACGTTCACCCCTGATGGCAAGCGAGCCCTGGTCGCCCGCTTCCCTGCTCACAAAGTCTCCATGCTGGACATCGCGGGCGATAAGGTGACGTACAACAAGATCGACCTGCCGGCCGGCCAGTGGCCCTACAATGTCGCGGCCGCACCCGGCGGGAAAATCGCCCTGACCTCGGATAACGGCAACGCAGGTGCTTCCGATGGAAGTGTGGATACCACGAGCGTCATCGATTTGGAGGCCGATCCGCCACGCATCATCGATCGGGTGGTGGTGGGCGACGGCCCCGAGGGGCTTGCAATCAGCCCCAAGGGCGACGTCGCGGTTGCGGTCATTCTGCGCGGCTCCAACATGAAGAACGCATACTTCTACGAAAAGAACGGTAGCATCTCGGTTCTCAAGATCGACGGCAAGAAAGTGAGCAAGACCGCAGACATTGAGGTCGGCGGCTTGCCCGAGGCTGCAGTCTTCACGCCCGACGGCAAGTACCTTCTCATCGGCAACTATCTGACGCAGGACTTCTCGATTCTGAAGGTCGATGGCAGTAACATCACGGACACAGGCAAGCGCTTCCAGGTGCCCGGACATCCCGCTTCGGCGAGGATGGGACCGTAAAAGCCTTCGTCCATCCGTCGAGGGCCCGCTCATCGTGGGCCTTCAGGTTTCGTTGGCGATAGTAATTAGCTGTTGAGCTGGGCAGTTTGCGGTCGACCCACGATCCGGCCCTCGGACGCGAACGCCCGGCCTGTCTCTGTGAACGGACTCCTAGCTACACCGCGTCAAAGGATGCAATGGGCCATATCCGGACCCTTGCACGTGCCATTCCGAAGGATGGAAATTCACTGGATTTCCGCTATTTTGTGTTGAGCCGCAGTTCTGTAGCGGCGATCTCGAAACGAGGTTCGCGATGACCTCCAGGTCTTCGATCAGGCAGCTCGGCGCGCCGCTCGTTGCTTTTTTTCTGACCATCTGGCCGTTGGTTCCTCCGGTCCATGCGATTGCGGACGCTGGAAAGGTTGGCGTGGTGTCCTTTGGCCTGTACGGGGATCAAGGCGTGTTTAGATCCGAGGCGACCGGCGCGGCTCAGGTCGTGGCCGGCCGTTTCGAGACGGGACCGATCAACGTGGAGTACAATTCCAAGAAAGGGGGAAATGCAACGATCGAAGCTCTGGCCAAGTCGTTGCAGACGGCAGCCAACCGCTTGGATGCCGAGAAAGATGTTCTCTTTTTGATTCTCACCTCGCATGGCTCTCCTGATGGCCTTGCAATCAAGGCGGGGCGGCTCACACAAACGCTCACACCATCTCATCTCCGCGACATGCTCGCGAAGACAGGTGTGCGACACAAGGTGGTGGTGATCTCGGCTTGTTATTCCGGGGTTTTTATCCCGCGCCTGGCGACTCCCGATGTGCTGGTCATCACCGCGGCCGATGACAAGCATTCGTCGTTCGGCTGCCAGGACAAGGCCAAGTGGACCTATTTTGGCGACGCTTTTTTCAACGTCGCGCTCCGGAAAGCCGTCAGCCTGAAGGATGCGTTTCTCGACGCGCGCTCACTCGTCCGGAAGCGAGAATTGCGGGAACATTTCGAGCCGTCGAATCCGCTCATGGCGGGCGGTGCAGACGTGCTGCCATTGCTTGTCGGACGTCCTTGAACAACCGGCCGCGAGCGCAAAGGCTATTGCTCGCGGGCGCATCGCCGTTTCCGGTCACCCCCGACAAGCAGACTGTTTGGCGCTTGGACTTCGCATTCGGGCCAGTAGGCGACATGGCGCGGGTGGCCTGATATGAACGAGGCCGCCAACTGAGGCGGCCTTCGCGATGACGAGTGCGCGGGGCAGTGCCAAGCGATGCCGGACCACTCCGCCACCCTGAAAATTGGCGAGACCTTTACAGGCGCCCCCGACAAGTCTCGCGGTACCTGCGGCAATTTCCTGCGCCTTGTTCGCCCAGCTCGTTCTTGTAGAGGCAGGCCTGTCTCAATTCGGCGCACACATCCCTGCGTACTGGTCTTTGGCAGGTCTCCCGGTACCTGCGGCAATTTCCTTCGCCCCGTTCCCCTAGCGCGTCCTTGTTTTCGCAGGCAAGCCGCAATTGCTCGCATTGCCCGCCGCCTCGACGGTCGTACCCTCGGACGCCTCCCGGTCCAATCTCAAAGGATTGGGAAAAGGCCGAGATCGGGATTACAAAAAACGCAGTTGCCGCTGCGGCGCTGAATGCATACTTGCGCATTCCTTTCAACATGGCTGATCCTCCAGTTGGTATGTTCCGGTGAATAGAGGGGGGCCACTTCGGCGGCCTCTCTCTTGTCGATGGGAGCGGACGGAGTGGGAGTCATCGCTTCTCGCCACCGCTCCCTTAGTGCGCGCAGACCTTGATGGTCTTCATCCCGGTCTCAGCTTCAGTGCGTGTCTTGAACACCTTGCCGTCGCCAACGATGACGGCGGTTGTGGTGGTCGGCTTCTTGTCCATGATCGTGCATTTCTTCGTGGAGGTGTCTTGCACTACATAAAATTCCGTCTGAGCGTAGGCAGCGCCGGTCATGATTGCAGCGGCAGCAGCCGAAATGAGAAGCTTCTTCATTGTGTCTCCTCCATTGTGAGTATGTCCCTGCGCAAATTATCGAGCGCGTGATTCGGTTCCACGGCTGCAAACTACGGCAGGGGTTCACTACTGTGTGGAGATCCTAAAGGGATGATATGAACGCCGGCCGAACGGGCAGTTCAGAGATCGTTTATCTCGAGTTACCGATCTTCGCCTCCGCAAGCGCACCACTCCCCAGGGGCCGACTTCGGGTTTGGGGTCACATGCTGAAGCGAAGAGACTTCACGGCCCTAATCCGCTCTCCACCTGAAAGCAGACGGTCGTTGGATGGTTGGGCGAGGCAGCTACGGGCCAGAAGCGGACCTC
The DNA here is from genome assembly GCF_023073935.1 of Bradyrhizobium sp. 147. Taxonomy (NCBI): domain Bacteria; kingdom Pseudomonadati; phylum Pseudomonadota; class Alphaproteobacteria; order Hyphomicrobiales; family Nitrobacteraceae; genus Bradyrhizobium; species Bradyrhizobium sp. 147. The sequence goes on from NZ_JADPKL010000055.1 coordinate 3,987, forward strand.
ATATGAGTGTCAACCTGATGGCAACCATAGGCAAGAGATACGCGAGTACAAGCAGGTTAACAAGCATAGATTGCCACCCCGTCTCGCGATAAGCCTGCCTCTAGAAAGGGATCTCAATGAGCAGCAGTCGCATCGCTGCGCTACTTTTGATGACAATCGCTTTGCTGGTGGTCGCAATGATGCTCGAGTCCTATTGGGATTGTCGCCTTCAGAAACGGGGATCCATGACAGAATGCATGCCCGGCCGCCCAGGACCGACGGGACTTTATTGACTAGACGGATTAGACCAGCGTGAATGCATTGACGGATGGCACTCTACACAACAGACCTGCACGTCTCAGCCAAAGTCTGATCGTCGCAGATGACCGCCTGCAATGGATGATGACATCGACGATAGTGGATGGCGATTAGCCAGTTCTGGCTTCCTCAGGGAAGAGTGACGCCGCTCGGGCCGGTGCATTTCCGGTTTTCCCTGATGAGCGGACCTTTGAACGTTGCGTCCGGAATTCGCATTCTGGCCAACACCAGATCTCAGCCGATACTTCGTGCGCGCGGCTGTCCAGCGGTCGCGGAATGATCACACCCAAGTGCTTTGGCCGTCTTGAGACTGATAGCGAGAGCGAGTCAGTCCTCTATTCCACAGGTACGTCCGCGCACGTTGGCGTCGCAGGGAGCTTCGCAAACTTGTCAACCATACCGTCGATTGATTCTACCCGGGCCATAGGCAATCAGCGAGCGTTCTCTGCTCCCTGCGGGCCACTCCGACATTGGCTCAGCGCGCCCAATTGCGCTGTGCGGTCCAGTAGCCTGAACAGCGCGCGTTTCCTGAATGGCCGCTCCACGTCCCGCGGCCAACATTGCTCGAGAGTCTACCTGAGCCGGAGGCGAATTTGTCCTGAACTGTCACCGAGGCCCGAACCGCGCCGGAACGCGCCACGTGGCCTCTGAATCTGACTAGATTCGGATGTGTAACTATTCCGTCGGTGATGTTGACGGTGAAATTATAGGTCGGATCGCAAGGTCCTCTTTGCGTCACGAAATTGAGGTCCCAGGATCCGTCGAATGCAGAGCGGGCTTGCGCGACGGAGTGGAAGGCGACCAGGCAGCCCACGGTCGCCACACAGGTGAAAAGCTGCTTCATTGTTTGCTCCAAGCTGTCTCCCACACATGGCGAGCGGAGCTGGCGAGTTCAATGCGGCTCGCCGGGGGCGGAGGAGTGTTGTCGACTGCGGCTCGCGAGGCGACGGTCCCGGAGCCGGGACCGCGTATCCGCTTTACCTCGCAAGCAGATATCGCGGACCCCGAGTCCGCGCCTTAGTTCAGACTGCACGTTAGCAGGCGCAGGACGATCGCAAACAGCTCGCTCTGCGAGGAGATGCCGAGCCGCTCATAGGCACGCTTGCGATAGGTCAGGGTCGAATGCAGGCTGACGCCGAGGTCTTTCGAGATCGCCTCGGAGCTGAAGCCGGCGAGGATGCGCCGGCAGACCTCCTGCTCGCGCGGCGTGAGCGCGGCGAGCGGCGCGCAGCTCGCGAGCAACCCGGCGAGCGTCCGGTCTGGCGTTGCGGTCTGCTGAAAATGGCGGCCAACGCTCGCGGCAATCGCCGGCGCGATCGCCTCAAGGCGCTCTCGCTGCAGGGCGCTGAAGCGACCTTGCGCGGCGATGCGGTAGAAGTTGACGTAGAAGCAGGTGTCGCCAGTCCAGATTGCGGTCGCGCATTTGTCGACGATGCCGGAATCTTGGAAGAAGATTTTCCGGTAGCGCGCGCCATACATGCGCGGCGCGAACGCAGGCAGCATGATCGGCGCGCCGCCCTCGCGCTCGAACAGCGCATCGCGGTTGGGATCGGATTCGTGGAACTGTCCGGCATAGGCCGCGCCGAGATCGCCGCCGATCGGGATGTTGCCGGCATCGAGCAGGCAGCGCGCAGCGCCGGCACGGGTCAGCGCAAACACCATGCAATGGCCGACACCGGCCTGCCGCCGCAGCGTATCGATCAGGACATTTGGGAAATCGGGGCGTCCGATGGCGAGCACCGCCGACGTGGCATCGCCAGCCGCTGGATATGCGGGCACCGGCTGAGACCGCATCGTCTTCCTCCGCAAGCCGTTGTTTTGCGAGAGGATAGCAGGAACGGGATTTCGCTGGAAGTTGGAGAGCGGAACACGGCCGGTATTGCACCAGCAGCTGCTGCCTCATCCTCGCGATCAGATCGAGCGGTGTCGGCCCGCTGGGTCGATGGGTTCGCAAAGAGCTCAATCAGCTGCTCGAGAATCACTCCTTTCGCAAAATCTTGTCCATCGTTTTTCCCCGGGCCAGCTCATCGACCAGCTTATCGAGATACCGGATCTCTCGCATCGTTGGTTCTTTGATATCCTCCACTCGGACGCCGCAAATCACGCCTTTGATCAGTGATCGGGAAGGATTGATCTTGGGGGCCTTTGCAAAGAAGGTCTCGAAGTCCGTCTGTTTTTCCAGTTCAGCTTCCAGCTCCTTCTGACCATAGCCCGTCAGCCAGGAGATGATCTGATCGACCTCGGCTTTGCTGCGTCCTTTCTTCTCTGCTTTCGCAACGTAGAGTGGGTAAACGCTTGCGAAGCTCGTTGTGTAGATACGATGTTTTGCCATGGCCATTCCAGGAGTTCGCTTGTTGCAGGACTGAGACTCGAGACGATCAGGTGCTCGGCGGCGCCCCAGGTCATACGGAGGCTTGGGTCAAGAAACGCAATTCCGGCGATGCACATTTTTATTTCAGCTCGAGAACCGCCACCTTCCCGCTCTCCGTACACGTCCTGCGCCGCCGCCGCGTCCGGTAGTCTAGCGTCGGCGCGGCGACCCTCCCATCAATATCGATGGCGACGCAACATTGCGGCAAGGGGCCGTCGCGACAATTGCCTTCACCAAACTCACCTGTTCCGCCGCGAGGAACCATTACATCGGCCCTGCTTTATTCGTCCGTGTCATCACGTTTGAAGCGGTTTGCGGAGTCTGGGCTGCCAACCGAGGGACCAGTCGATGCGCATCCTGCTCGTTGGGGGGACGGGGCTTATTGGATCGGCAATCCACGCCAGGCTCTCCGCCGACGGGCATGAATGCGTATTGGTGTCGCGTCATCCGGCGGCACCCAATGCGCACCACATCACCCTCGATGTTGCCCGGACCACCGACGCTTCGAAGTGGAAGGGCATTCTTGCGGGCGTCGATGCCGTCATCAATGCGGCGGGTGCCCTGCAGGGGCAGGACATGCAAGGCGTTCATGTCGCCGGCAGCGCGGCGCTTTATACGGCGTGTGAAAGCGCCGGCGTCCGCCGTGTCATCCTGTTCTCGGCGATCGGCAGCAATCGCGATGCCCGGACCGATTTTTCGCGCACCAAACGCGACGGCGAAGCTGCCTTGATGGCGCGGGACCTCGATTGGGTCGTGCTGCGGCCTTCAGTCGTTGTAGGGCGGCCCGCCTATGGTGGCAGCGCATTGTTGCGAGGACTGGCCTCCCTGCCGGTCCTACCGATCATGCCCGATACGGCAGCTATTCAACCTGTGCATCTCGACGACGTCGTCGACACGGTCCTGTTCTTCCTGCAACCCGGCGCGCCTTCTCGTCTCGCACTCGATCTGGCCGGTCCGCAGCGGATGGCCTTCAGCGACGCGGTCGCGCTGTTTCGCTCGTGGCTGCGCTGGAGGCCCGCTTACCGCCTGCACCTGCCTTCCTGGGCGGCTTCGGCAGCTTACCGCGCCGGGGACGTTGCCCAGATGCTGGGCTGGGCAACGCCCGTCAATTCGACGGCGCAGGCCGAGATGCGGCGCGGCGCGACCGGCGATCCCGAGCCCTGGCGTCAGGCCACGGGCATCGTGCCGCGTGACCTTGCAGCCGCGCTCGCAAGCGAGCCCGCCTCGGTGCAGGAGCGTTGGTTTGCGCGGCTGTATGCGCTGAAGCCGCTGATATTCGGCGTTTTCGGTCTGTTCTGGATCGTCACCGGCATCGTCTCCCTGGGACCGGGCTGGGAGATCGGAATGTCGTACGTCCGGGAAGGCGGATTGGGAGAAAGGTTCGCTGCCCTCACCGTCATTGCGGGAGCCCTCGCCGACATCGTCATCGGTCTCGCCATTCTGTGGCGGCCGGCTAACCTTTACGGGCTCCGGGCAGCACTGATCATCTCGCTGACCTATGTCGTGATCGGTACGGCGCTGGTGCCGCGGCTGTGGGCCGATCCGCTCGGACCGATGCTGAAGATCTGGCCGGTGCTGATGCTCAATCTGGTCGCCATGGCGATCCGAGAGGATCGCTGATGCTCTATTTTCTGATCAAGATGGTGCACATCATCGGTGCTGCGGTCCTGCTCGGCACGGGTGCCGGCATCGCTTTCTTCATGCTGGTGGCGCATCTGCGCGGCGACCCGCGCGAGATCGCGGGGGTGGCGCGGACGGTCGTGCTGGCCGATTTCCTGTTCACGGCGAGCGCCGTGATCCTGCAGCCGATCACCGGCACATGGCTCGCTTGGTCGAGCGGGTATTCCCTTCGCGACGGGTGGATTGCGGCGTCCATCGCACTCTATGTGGTGACCGGCGCTTTCTGGCTGCCGGTGGTGTGGATGCAGATGCGAATGCGCGATCTCGCCGTGCGTGCGGTCGAGACCGACGCCAAGCTGCCTGCAGAGTATGACCGTCTCTTCCGGTGGTGGTTCGCCTTTGGATTTCCGGCGTTCGCAGCCGTGCTGGCTATCTTTTGGCTGATGATCGCCCGCCCGGCTATTCCATATTGGGATTGAACTGACGCGGCGCCCGCTCGTTGGCCGCTCATCACGCCCGCTTCTGTTTCGCCTGCACCGGCTCCGGCGAGCTGCGAATGCACGCCTAGGAACAGAACCGGACTGGCCGAGTTCGAGCTGTCTAACCTTGTCACGGAGTTACAAGATGAGCCGCGGAATGCCGTCCATGACCGCACTGCTCGGACTGCTAGCCATCGCCGGGTATCAGAACCGCGACAAGCTGGCGGAGTTGCTCAGAGGACCGGGATCTGGCTCGCTTGAGCCCGCCAACACCCGCCAGCCGCTGGGCGGCCTGCTCGGCAATCTCACAGGCATGCTGAGCGGGGCGGGTGTCGGAGGATTACTGCAGGGAGGAATTGGCGAGCTGCTGGAGAAATTCGACCAAAGCGGCCACGGGGACGCGGCTCGGTCTTGGGTCAGTTCAGGGCCCAACAAGGACATCTCGCCCTCGCAATTGCGGGAAGCGATCGGCCCCGACGTGCTGGACAAACTGGAGCGGGAAACCGGGCTGTCTCACGAGGAGATCCTCGCAAGGTTATCGCGCGAGCTTCCCCAGGCAATCGACAAGTACACGCCTGAGGGGCGTTTACCCACCTCATAGCCTTCGCACTGCCGTCGTCGTTTATTCAGGAGGAGTGGAGAATGAGCATTATTTGGACCATCATTATCGGCTTTATCGCGGGGGTGATCGCAAAGTTCATCATGCCAGGTGACAACGAACCCTCCGGGTTCATCCTTACGACCATCCTCGGGATCGTTGGCGCCTTCGTGGCCACCTACCTCGGCCAAGCCCTTGGCTGGTACCGTCCTGGAGAGGGTGCCGGACTCATCGGCGCCGTGGTCGGCGCCATCATCGTGCTCTTTGTGTATGGCCTCATCGCCGGACGACAACGGCGCACGATTTGAAGAACAGAAGGCCGGGCTTTTCTCGCAGCGACCTGCGTGCGAAGCATCCTGCCTGATCAAGCTCGAGCAAAGGGCGCGCGCCGTTGACGGCCAGCGCGCCCCCTTTCTGGTCTCATCAAAGAGACTTCACCTCGGCACGGGCAGCTGCCGCAGCGTCCGTGCCGGCCTGCTTAACTCGGTCCACAACTTCGGCGCTGGTGTCGCTGATTTCTGCGACAACCGTGTCCGAGGCTTCACGCACGGCCTGCGAGACCGCACCGGCGCGCCGGTTCAGGTCGGCCTTCACATCGTCGCTGACGTCGCCGATATACTTGTTCTCGATCTCGGAGGCGCGAAACGCGCCTGCAACCGCCGCACCGATCGCGATGCCCACGAGCCCAAGCACGAGCGGCTGCCGTTCGAGCATATTGGCGAGTGATGACTTCGCGTTGTTTATGGCCTCCCTGTCCGGAAACGCATTGCCGAGCCTGCTGAATTTCTCCTGCGCGAAGGCAACGCCCTCGTCGAAACGATCTCGGACGTTGTCGGCCGCTCCCGAGACCGCATCGGAAGCGGCAGCGGTCGCGCCTCCCAAGGTTTCTCCGACGCCCGTCGACCGATCGTTGTCCATTTCAGGTGCGGTTGGGGGAGCCTCGGTCTGCTTGATCGCGGATGCCGCCGACCTGAGACCACTCGTCCCAAGGTCGACGACCGGCGCGACGGCATCCGCAGCCGAACGCGCCGCAGTCTTAAGCTGCCGGTCGCCGGCCAACAGCCAGAGGGCTCCACCTCCGATCAGCGCGGCGGCAAGCGGGTTTTCCCGGGCAGCGGCCACCAAATTGTCCATAAAGCTGGTTTTTGTGCTGCTCATCGCACCATTCCCTTGACAGTGTCCTTATCCTTTTCGAGCTGGCCGATCGTTTCCCTGGGGGCCAGATGACGCGCATCAAGCCGGTTGATGCCAACGGCGACCAGCACGGCGGCGATGGCCGCCGCGATAATTGCCGACGTCAGATAAGAGACCGGCTGCGACCATCCCGCGGAGATCAATGCGGCGGACAGGGCGAACAGTGCCATGACGATCGCCGGGATCACCAGAACGGCGCCGCCTACGATCAAGCCTAGCGCGCTGCCGATCTTCTGAAGCTTTTCGCCAACCTCCGCCTTTGCCAGCTCTATCTCGTTCTGGAAGAGCTTGGCGAACTGCGACATGGCATCGCCGAGCAGGGTCGAGATCGCCCTGAACTCGCTTTGACTGGTTTTGATATCGCGCTCGATGCTCATGGTACTGTGTTGCCCTGCGTGGATGAGGTTTGTTGGGGATTAGGGCCACGCCGCACGGACCCCTGAGACCAGGTCTGTTCTCCCGCCGAAAACGAGGTCCCGCCCGGCTTCTGACCGCTTCCCGGCGACGATCTGTTCGTCGTGTCGCGCTGCCCTGGGGATGACGAGTGTCCGCCCGATGCCTTCAGGAAGCGGACGGCCGCAAAGCCTGCCAGCACCGATATTCCGAGGAAGGCCGCAGGCTGACGTTTGGCGAAGTCGGTTGCGCCTTCGACGAGATCCCGGAAGCTCCCTTCCCGGATCTTCTGGGCGGCGTCCTCGACATAGTCGGCAGCGGAATCGATGCCACGTGCCGCGAACGGTACGTCGGTCTCGAAAGCTCGGCCGGCTTCGCGGATATTGCCCGCCAGGCGCTCGATGAAATCGGCGCCGGACCGCTGCTGCTCACGGGCCTGGCTCTGGATCTGGTCCACGGTTCCCTCCGCGACCCCCTTTGCTGCATCCGCGGCCTCACTGAATTTGTCACGCGCAAGATCAGCCGATGCCTGGAGAGCATCACCGGCGCGCTGCTTCATCTCCGCTCCGGCATCGCCGATCTGTCCTTTCAGATCCTTCGCGGTGCCTTTGTCCTGGTCCTTTGCGAACTGCGTTACGTTGTGCGGGTCCAAATCGCTCATGATGGTTTTCCTTCAAGTGTTGGTTTGAGAGGGACTAAAGGCAGCTTTGACCACGTCGCCGGCAGCCTCTTTCAATGTGTCCGCCATGTTCTGCGTCATACGGCTGGCGTGGGCGCCGAGATCAGCCTCGCCGACCTTTTGCGCCGCAACATCGGCTGCCGATGTGGTCGCGTCTTTCGCTGCCTCGAATCCGGATTGCGCCGCAGCCGCCGCGGCCTGCTTCACTCCGTCGCTTGCTCTCCCCATGACCTTGGCTTCAGCCCTGGTCTCGGGAAGAGCCGCAGCAATGATGGCGCCGATCGCGATCCCCAAGCCTCCGATGAGGGCGGCATTGTCGCCAATGGTCTGACGGGCCTGGTCAGGCGCGCTGGCAGCGGCATCCTTGGTTGCATCCATGCCGCTCTTGAGCTTTTCACCCGCGAAACTGGCGGCCCGAGCCGCGCCCGCCCGCAGATCAGCGGCAATTCCAGCGGCCTTGTCCTGCGCGTCACCAGCCATCTCGGCGGCTCGGCTTTGAGCGGAGGATAGCGTCTCCTTGGCATCGCCCTGCATGGCCCGGGCGCCCTCCGTCACCTCCTCTAGCATTCGCCCCGCATTATCCATGACCGGACCGGCGGCGTCTGCAGCGCGATCCCGCACTGTCTTCGAAGTCAGGGCAAGCCCGGCGCCGATCATCAGAAGTGGCAACGGCACACCTCGCGCCAACCGCAGCAACGGAACTCCCACTGCGGCGCCCGCGGCCACTGCGCGCATCGGATTGTCCATAATCTGTTGCTTGAGCCCTTCGACCCAACTCTGGGTCTTGTGGCTGACGTATTCGGTGACTTCGGATTTGATGTGCTGCGGCGAGACCTTGTGGCGAATGTCGTCGGCGGTGTCCGATATCTGCTCCTTTAGTCGCCCTACCGTAGCCGCCAGTTCTGCACGGTTGCGCTCGGACTCGCGTCTCAACTCCTCCACAGATCGTGTCATCGCCTTTACCCTCTTGCTTTATTTCTTGGATTTAGGGTCGAACTCACGCTTTGTTGAATCGTTCCTCGCGCTGCCTGGCGCTTGCTGGTCACGACGAGAGCGGGGAGACCAGCGCGATAAGGAGCGACGTTGACCGTCGGAGACGCGCATTGCGTTAGGGCTAGGCGCTCGTGCGTGCCGCTTTGCTCTCGATCGACAGCACGCGCCACGCGCGCCGATATCGGCCGACGCTCGAATTGCTAAACAAGGATGACGTGCGCCAACCGAGCTCGCCGCTAGAGGCAGCGCGTTGGCTCGCGAAGCTGATCGCGGCCGTCTGACGGGCCGATTGCGTCAGGCGCCGCAGTGGGCATCGCCATTTCCGCAACAACCCAAAGGGGACAAAGTTGCAATGATCGCCATCTAGCCATGATTGGATACGAAACGGGCTGCGAGGTCTGCTCCGGGTCAAAACGCCGCGCTTGTGCACTGATCACCGCATACCGGTTCAGCTGCACAGGCCCGCTAACCCGCCGCCGCCTTCCCCGCCGCGACGTTGATCGCGAGCTTGCCGCAGCGGCCGGTGAAGGACCTGCGTATCGACTTCCTCCAGCTTGATCTCGCCGTTCCTTGCGGCCTGTTTCCACGCCGCCTGCGCCGGACGTTCTGGAGCTCCGGCATCACCTCGCGGCCGAACAGCTCGAGCGATTGGCAGATGTGCTCGTGGCTCATCTTGCCGGCCTGCTTGAGCAGGGTGATCTGGTCGATATGCGTAGACTTTAGACCGTCAAGGCGGCCCCGCCATCCCGGGACGTGCACTGCCTCTTCCAACTTGGATTCTCAGCCCACCGGTCCCAGTGTCCAATTGTCCCCTGAAAGCGGACTAACTTTTACGTCCTTAATGACTCCGAGCTCCAGGCTTGGATCGAAATGGCGCATCGTCCGCTCGTTGAAGTCAATGATGCGGCCGGGCCTGAGTGGTCCGACGTCATTTATCTTGACGATGACCTTCTTGCCGACGGCCTCGACGAGGGCAAACTTTGGCCTCACGCCAAATGGGACCCCGCCAAATCTCCGACGCAAACTCGTCTTGATGGCAGCCGTCCAGGCAGAGGGATCATAACGCTCGCCGGAGGCTGTGCGCGGACCGCCCTCCTCCTTGCCGGGCTTAAAGGGATTGTACATGGAGGCAGCGCCGACGAGCGCATTCTCGGAGCTAGCATCGACGACGGTGCTTGAGTGAACTCCCCGCGTTTCACCACGAGCAACGGTAACAGAAACGGCAAGCGCAACCAGGGCGCCGCAAAGTGCGGCGCTCGAGCGGAACAGCATCATAACTCCTATGATTTTTTCGATCGCCGGTTCCCGGCACCGCAAACAGAGCAAGCGAACGCGGAAGCGTTCATGAAGCTTGCGCCGATGTTTTGCGGATTCGTGCCAAACCCTTGGCTATGGAACCGTCGTGGGGAACCAGAGCGGTTCCCACGCAGTGTTTTAGGTTGTCGCCGACTAAGACAGAGATTGCGTCAGCAGCATGACTTACAGCCTAGCCCGCCGCGGCCCTCACCGGGGCGACGTTGATCGCGAGCTTGCCGTAGCGGTCGGTGAAGGCCTGCGTGTCGATTTCCTCCAGCTTGATCTCGCCGCTCATGACGCCCTGCTTCCAGGCCGCCTGCGCCGGATCGTTCTGGAACTCCGGCATCACCTCGCGGCCGAACAGCTCGAGCGATTCGCAGATGTGCTCGTGGCTGTTCTTGCCGGCCTGATTGAGCAGGATGACCTGATCGATATGCGAAGACTGGAATCGCTTCAGCTTCCTGCGGATGGTCTCGGGCGAGCCGATCAGGCCGCCGCGCAACGCCGCCTCCTGGGCTTGCGGATTGTCGCGCTTCCACTTGTTGTACTCGTCCCACATGTTGACCGTGCCGGGCGCGGGCCGCTGGCGGTTCTGCGCGGCGCCGTAGAAGCGCAGCGCGAACTGGAAGAAGGTGGCGCCGTCGGCGCGGGCACGCGCCTCCTCGTCGGTCTTGGCGCACATGAAGAACGAGACCAGCGCCATGTTCGGGTTGATCTCGTAATCGGCAAGCTTGGTGAGCCGCTTAGTCATCGCATTGTAGTAGGCGTGCACCCAGGCGTGGGCGGCATCGGCGCTGACGAACTGAAAGCCGAGCGCGCCGAAGCCGTGGCGGCCGGCGCGCTCGATGGTCGGCAGTTGCGAGCATGCCATCCACAGCGGCGGATGCGGCTTCTGCACCGGCTTCGGGACGACGTTGCGCAAGGGGATGTCGAAGTACTTGCCGTGATGCTCGCTGCCGCCGTCTTTGAACATCGGGAAGATCGCGGCCACGGCCTCGTCGAACACCTCCTTCTTGCTTTCCATGTCGCGCCCGAACGGCTCGAGCTCGGTGATCGACGCGCTCTCGCCCATGCCGAATTCGCAGCGGCCGTTGCTGAGCAGGTCGAGCACCGCGACGCGCTCGGCGACGCGTGCCGGGTGGTTGGTGGTGAGCTGAAGGATGCCATGGCCGAGCCTGATCTTCTGCGTGCGTTGGCTTGCAGCGGCCAGGAAGGATTCCGGCGAGGGCGAGTGCGAATATTCCTCGAGGAAGTGATGCTCGACCACCCAGGCATGGTCGTAGCCGAGCCTGTCGGCGAGCTCCATCTGCGAGAGCGCGTTCTGGTAGAGCCTGAGCTCGTCACCGGCCACCCAGGGCCGCGGCAATTGCAGCTCGTAGAAGATGCCGAACTTCATGGCGTCGCTCTCCCACATTGTTCTTGTTGGCCTCATCTTAGTGCGTGAGGCAACGCTGTCTACGGAGCAGCAATTCCGCCGTGCGGGAGAATGACTTGATTGCAGCGAACGAACGGTTAGTTTGCCAGTGGCGACTCATTTAAGTGTGGCGCCCGTTCTTCCTGGAAAGCCATGCCGACATTCACCCCGCATCAAGACGCCGCGCTCAAGGCCGTTGGCGATTGGCTGAAAGCAAAACCCGGCCGCGGCGGCACGCCGCCGGTGTTCCGCCTGTTCGGCTTTGCCGGCACCGGCAAGACCACGCTGGCGCGGCACATCGCCGAGGGCGTCGACGGTGAGGTGAAGTTTGCCGCTTTCACCGGCAAGGCGGCGCTGGTGATGCGCAACAAGGGTTGCGACGATGCCTCCACCATTCACTCCCTGATCTATCGCGCCCGCGAATCCGGCGAGGAGCAGCCGAGCTTCGAGCTGTGGGACGACGCGCCGGCCTCAAAAGCCAAGCTGATCGTGATCGACGAATGCTCGATGGTCGACGCCGAATTGGGGCGGGACCTGATCTCGTTCGATTGCCCGCTGCTGGTGCTGGGCGATCCCGCGCAGCTTCCTCCGATCCAGGGCGGCGGCTTCTTCACCAATTCGGAGCCCGACGCGATGCTGACCGAGGTACATCGCCAGGCCCAGGACGATCCGATCGTGCGGATGTCGATGGATGTGCGCGAAGGCCGCGAGCTCGACATCGGCCGTTACGGCGAGAGCGAGGTGGTGTCGCGCAAGGAGCTCGATCCCGACCGGGTCATGGGCGCCGACCAGGTGCTGGTCGGCCGCAACAACACCCGACGCGCCTACAACATGCGGGTGCGCCAGCGCCAGAACATCGAGGACGCCTTTCCGGTCGCCGGCGACAAGCTGGTGTGCCTGCGCAACAACCGCAAGAAGGGCCTGTTCAACGGCGGCCTGTGGCGCGTGAAGTCGCGCAACACCTCGCGCTCGAAATCGCGCATTCTCAGCATGCGGCTGTCGCCGGACGAGGATTTCGGCCACAAGGTGACGAAGGTCTCGGTGCGCGCCGACTGCTTCGAGGGCGGCGTCGAGCAGATCGCCTGGGAGCAGCGCAAGCCCTATGACGAGTTCGACTACGGCTACGTGCTCACGGTGCACAAGTCGCAAGGCTCGCAATGGGACGACGTCGTGCTGTTCGACGAGAGCTTTGCGTTCCAGGACTCCAGGTCACGTTGGCTATATACCGGGATCACGCGCGCGGCGAAGCGGCTCTCTATTGTGGTTTAAGGTTCGGGGCCGAAGAGTCGTGACACTGGCCATTCCGAGGCGATGCACAGCTCGAACTATGGTGCGCACTTGCGCTCCTGAGTATCTCGACCCACCGCCGGAATGACGAGTTGCTCACTTCACGGACTCGTGTCCGGCATTAAGTAATAATGGCCCGGCCGGCCCGTATCTCAGGTAACGAACTGCCGCCAAGCGGGCTGTTCGCCTGACGCCGATCGCCCTACACTAACGCCTTCGAACGAGGATGCGCCATGAGCCGAATTCCTTTCCGTGCCCTGTCCCTGTTTGCCGCGACCGCCGCATTGGCGTTTTCGTTCACCGCGCCATCGATGGCCGCGGAGGATGCGGTCGTGATCCCCGCGCCCGCCATGGATGCAGCGCCCGCGAGCGAAATCCAGACCGCCGTCGTCGCCGGCGGCTGCTTCTGGGGCGTTCAGGGCGTCTTCCAGCACACCGCTGGCGTCGTCAACGCCGTCTCCGGCTATGCCGGCGGCACCAAGGCGACTGCCGACTACCAGACCGTCTCGAGTGGCCGCACCGGTCACGCCGAGTCCGTCGAGATCAAGTACGACCCGAAGAAGATTACGTACGGAAAGATTCTCCAGATCTACTTCTCGGTGGTGCACGATCCGACCCAGCTCAACCGGCAGGGCCCTGACGTGGGCCCGCAATACCGCTCGGCGATCTTCACCACCTCCGACGAGCAGAAGAAGGTGGCCGAGGCCTATATCGCCCAGCTCAACGCGGCCCGGGTCTTCAACAAGCCGATCGTGACCAAGGTCGGCGCGCTGGAGGCGTTCTATCCGGCGGAGGCCTATCACCAGGACTATCTGACGCTGCACCCGAACCAGCCTTACATCGCCTATAACGACATCCCCAAGGTCGAGAACCTGAAAAAACTGTTCGCGGATAATTACATTGAAAAGCCGACGCTGGTGAATGCCGGCAAGGCCACCAACTGATCACGACATGACGAGAGAAACGGGAGACCCATGCCCGATCCCAGGACGAAAACAACGGACGACAAGCTCATCAAGAGCGAAGAGCAGTGGCGGCGCGAGCTGACGCCGATGCAGTACGCGGTGCTGCGCGAGAAGGCGACCGAGCGTCCCTTCTCCGGCGAATATGAGCACGACGAGCGCGCCGGCACCTATGTCTGCGCCGGCTGCGGCAACGTGCTGTTCTCCTCCGATGCCAAGTTCGATTCCGGCTGCGGCTGGCCGAGCTTCACCCAGCCCGCCGTCGAGAGCCATATCGACGAGGAGCGCGACACCAGCCACGGCATGATCCGCACCGAGGTGCTGTGCGCCAAGTGCAGCGGCCATCTCGGCCATGTCTTCCCCGACGGCCCTGGGCCGACCGGCCTGCGTTACTGCATCAACTCCGCCGCGCTGAAGCTCGAGCCGAAATAAACTTGGCCGCCGGGTTCCGTCCCGGAACCCGGCGGCGAAGTGTGCTTTTTTTTTCCTGGCGGTGCGGCCATGGCATTTGGCGCCCGCCAGGGAGAATGCCATGTCACTCGGGACCATCCTGATCATCCTGGTGATCATCTACCTGCTGGGCGGGCTGTCCGGCCGGATCGGCGGTTATGGCTATGGCCTCGGCCATTCCGGCATGGGGATCGGCGGCGTCGTGCTCGTGGTGCTGGTCGTGCTGATGCTTCTTGGCAAACTGTAAATCATGCAACGTTTTGAAATTGCACGGTTTATCGCTCGCGCGGGGCTGCCATGCGCGGATTCATCATCTCGCATCGCGGGGGTCGCATTTTTGTCAAATCGGCCTATATTAGTGGACGAAAATGCCATGTGCGGCGGGCCCGCTCGATTGCGGCCTCTGCCCTCCCCAACCCCACGCGCTTAAAGCCCCAGAGAAGATCACGAGGTCTTTGACCATGCGTCCACTGCGTCCGTTCAACTTCAACACCTCCGCCGAACTCTTCCCCGCCGCGATCCGCAAGAAGAAGCGGGCGGGCTTCACCTATCGCCGGTTCGGCACCGCGGCCGAAGCCGTGCAGTTCGCGATGGAGCAGTTGCCGACGGATTCACTGAACGGCGCCTATCTCCAGGTCGAAGAAGCGCGCTTCGACCAGAACGGCATCCGCTCGCTCTATGAGAGCGAGGCGTTCCCGTTGCCTCGCCGCCGCAAGCCGGCTGAGACCGACGCAGACGCAGCGTAAGCTTTCGCAAAGCCCTGTGATGTGCGCTGAAAGCGCGATGGCCGAAGGGCCGTCGCGCTTTTTGCGTTTCTCCCCGCGCTTTCGGGGATCGGCGAAGAATGCGCGCGACGCTTAAATCCGCGGCTGCTTCTCCAGCCAGCGGCGGAGCAGGCGCACGTTGCGCATGTTGGCGCGGAACATGACGTCGAAGGCGTCGCCCGCGAACGGGACCAGGCCGACCACGCCGTCAACCGCGACATTGCCGAGCATGCGCGCCGTGATGTACCAGGGCGCGCCCAACGCCCTCGCCTCACGCACCAGCCACAACGAGATCGCGGTGGTGATGATGTCGCCGACGACCGGGATCAGCCCGATCAGCCCGTCGATGCCGTAGCGGATATTGGTGCCGGGCAGGATGAAGGCAACGTCGAGCAGCTTTGCGATCACCTCGAGCCGCGCGATCCGCTGCTCGCGCGTCAGATTGCCGAACGGATTGCCTTGCCCGAATTCGAAGCGAAACTCGCGGAATCCCTGCTCCAGCGTCTCAGGGCGGATCTCGTGACCCTCCTGGTCGATGATCGGCCCGGCCGCTTCCTTACCCGCAAAGGGCGCATGCGAGCCGCTTCCCGAACGGGATCGGCGCGGAGCAAGGATGTCGTCGTCGGACATGGACATGGCTTCCAATGAACGCGCCGCGGCGACGGAGGTTGCTGGGCCGCGCCCGAAGGTCGCGCACTCAGGTCGGTGCGGTCATTGCCTGCGGCTCCTCGACATATCTATGCACGAGCCAGGATGAAATCACTGCCGGCACGAACCCGACGAGGCCGTACAGGATGAACTGCACCGCGCCCGAATCCGGCCCGCGCGAGCTGTAGGTCATCGAGGCCAGCACGAAGGCGAACAGGCCGACCAGCAGCATCCGCAGGACCGGGCCGATCCGTCTGATGTGGATCAGGATGTCGTCGACCGCGCCGATCATCAGCGAGGGCAGGAAGCCGAACAGATAGCTGTATTGCAGGGTCTTGAAGAACACTGCGAATAGCTTGCCGACCTCGCTGAGGCTGGTCTGGGTCCAATAGCCGGACTGATAGGTCGTCGTCAGCAGCAGCAGGAACCCGCCGACAAACGGACCGACCAGCGCAAACACCAGATAGCGTTTCATCGAGCACCCTCTTAACTTCGACAGCCTTATAGCAGCGCGGCGGGAACCTTGAATAGCGGGGCGCAGGCCCCGCCTGAAGGGAACAAGTGGCAAAGCGACGAGTTCATGCAGGACCTGAATTTGTCCCTGTCAGATTGGAGCCCCGATGCCCCGTAGACTTGTTCTGGCGACATTCGCGCTGGCAGCCCTGACCGGTCTGTCGAATGCACCTGCTCTCGCCCAAGGCCACATGGGCACGCCGCAGGAGCAGAAGGCCTGCTCGCGGGATGCATCGCGCCTGTGCCGCAAGGACCTCGGCAATGACGGTGCGGTTCAGAGTTGCCTGCAAGCCAACCGAGCCAAGCTGTCGAAGTCTTGTAGCAAGGTGTTTCAGAGTCACGGGATGTGAGGACCGGAACCCGCGAACGGAGTGTGAAGCCATGCTGCGCGATGAACAACTCTCGATCCTGCGGGACATCAGCCAGTCCGTTGCCTTCGCCGACGATCGCCACGGCAAGATCGGCGAACTGATCGCCGATGGTTATGTGATGAAGGACGGCGATCTGTTCGAACTCACGGCCAAGGGCGTGACCGCGGTCGAAGAACACGCCGCATCACTCGGCACGAGCGATGCGGCGCAAGCGAGCCATCGCCCGATCGGTTGATCTGGCCGCGCGCGCCGGCTTTGCGTGACTCGCGCGCAACAATTGCAAATTCCTTCACGCAGACCATTGCAGCTCCGTGACAATGGCGCATACTTCGCTCGGGCGGCGCAGCACTTTCGATTCGAACATCAAGTAATCGAGCGACCACATGCGGGACCAAAGTTCCCGACGTGAAGGCTGTGACATGCGGCAGATCAAGCCGCGTGCGGCGCCCCAAAATCAAGTGGCTCAAGCCCACGAACTCGGGGACCCATTCCGCATGACACGCTATCAGACGATCGCAACTCTCTTCGCCGTCGCCGCCACCGCCATCGCATTCCAGACATCACCTGGTCTCGCCTTCTCGTCCGAAGCGCAGCAGATGTGCTCGGGCGATGCGATGCGGCTGTGCTCCAGTGAAATTCCCGACATCCCCAGGATCAGGGCCTGCATGGTGCGGAACAAGGCACATGTCAGTCCCGGCTGCCGCGCCGTGATGGATCGCGAGCACGCCGCATCGCGCAAGCGGGAAGCCGCCGCGCAGTAAGGCCGTTCAATTTCGGTTGCACCGCTGACCGCGAGAGAGCTTGCTTCACCTCTCCCGTAGAGCGAGGTCGAAGCGCATCGCAGGTGCGATCCGGGTGAGTGGTTGCAGTCTCACAAGATGGCGCGGCCGCTCACCCGGATTGCTGCAATCCGAGATCTCCCCCGCTGGGGAGAGGTGAAGAGCTCAATCGCCCCACTGCGCGAACGCGTCGTTGAAGACGCGCTCGCCGGGGGCGCCCTTCTCGATCGCGATGATGGCGCGGCGCTGATTGGCGTAGACCAGCGGCACGTCGAACCAGGAGCGCTCCTTCAGGAGCTGGACGTTGCGGGCACGGTCGGCGTCGACATTGGAGAGGCCGACCAGGAAGAAGCCATCGGTGACCTTGACGGCGAGGCCGGCGAGCGGCGTACCGCGCGCCTGCTCGTTCGACTTCATCAGGATGCCGGGCACGTTGGAGACGCTGCCGCCCGGAAAGTCCTGCGGAAGGATGAAAGTCAATTCCGCGGTGTGGCTCGCCGGCAGCGAGGAATCGGTGTTGCGGCGGAACGACATCGTCATCTTGAACTTGCGGTCGGGGATCTCGATGTCGGCGCGCACGGCGATGTCGGCCTTCTGGTTGCCGGACGCCTTGATCGGCTCCAGCCGCCACACCACCGAGCCGACATATTGCTTGCCCTTCGGATCGGACGGATCCTCGTCATAGAGCACGACCTTCTGCGCCACCGGCGCGACCGGCTGGTCGCTCGCCGAAGGCTGGCCGACCCGATCCGGGATCTTCGGCTTGCTCTGCGGCTGGGCCGGATTCGGCGCCTCCACCACCTGGGTCGCGGACGGCTTGAGAAAGCCGTTGACGATCTGGACCAGCTGCTTGCCCCAGAGGATGCCGGCCCCAACCAGGATCAGCACGATGCCGACGGCGATCGCGCTCTTGAACGGGAAGGCGGAGCCGGTGCGGACGCGCTTCTTGGCGTCGCGCTCGGCTGCAATGCGCGCACGCTGCGACGGCGGCTGCGGCGTGTAGCGCTCGGCCTCCTCGACCGACTCGTCGTAGGAATAGGGCGCCTCGGACTCGCCGGTGCGGTTTTCCAGGCTCGGCTCCAGCCGGTCGAACTCCGGTGAGGGCGAGGGCACGTTGGCGTAGGTGCGGCGCGCGGCGCGGCTCGCCTGCGCGGCGGCGCCGCCGAGATCGTTGGCATCGGCCGTGATGTCGCGGAAGCCGCGCACGCCCGGTGCGGGTGGTAACGGTGGCGGCGGGCCCATGTCCGGCGGGCGGCGCGCACCCGCGCGATCGCGTCCGGCCGGTGGAGGCGTCTGCGGCTCCGGCAGCGGCGGCGGAGCGGACGGGCCGGGCTGGCGCGGGGCGTCAAAACGCGGCGCACGCGGCGGCCGCGGCGCGTCGCCCTGATCGTCAGCACCAAAGGATGGGCGGTCGGCGCGCGGCGGCGTCGGGGCCGGACGCGTGCGCGGCGGGGCCGGCTGAGATGCGGGAGCGTTGGCCTCGGCCGCGCGGGCGCTGGCCCGGCGGAAGGCATCGCCGCTGCCGCCCGGGCGAGTGCCCCCACCGGGGCGCGAGGCCTCGCGGGCGCGCTGGGCGGCCTCCGATTCGACCTTGCGGACGGCCTCTTCCAGCGACAGCCGTTCGCGGGTGATCTCGGATTCGGAGAGCGGCGGCTGCACGCTGCGGAGCTGCGCGATCAGCGCCGTGCGCGCCCGCTCATAGAGCGCGCGACGGCTCTCGCCGGGAGCGTTGGGGTCCAGGGCGGCAATAGCGCGGGCGATCAGCGGATAGTAATCAGCCATTTCAACTCAACTATACGCGCGTCCTGGTAAGATATCGTTAAGCTTCAAACGGATTTTGCACCAGGATAGTATCTTCGCGTTCGGGGCTGGTGGAAAGCAGCGCGACCGGGCACCCCACCAATTCCTCGATCCGGCGGACATATTTGATGGCCTGGGCCGGCAGGTCGGCCCAGGACCGTGCGCTGGCGGTCGGCTCCTTCCAGCCCTCGATCGTCTCGTAGATCGGCTCGACCCGGCTTTGCGCGCCCTCACCGGCGGGGAAATGGTCGATCTCCTTGCCGTCGAGCTTGTAGCCGGTGCAGACCTCGATCGTGTCGAAGCCGTCGAGGATGTCGAGCTTGGTCAGCGCCAGGCCGTTGATGCCGCAGGTCCGGACCGCCTGGCGGACCAGCACGGCGTCGAACCAACCGCAACGGCGGGGCCGACCGGTGTTGGTGCCGAACTCGCGGCCGCGCTCGCCGATCTTGCGGCCGGTCTCGTTGTCCTGCTCGGTCGGGAACGGGCCCTGGCCGACACGGGTCGTATAGGCCTTGCACAGGCCAAGCACGTAACCGACCGCGCCCGGCCCGAGGCCGGCGCCGGTCGCCGCCTGCGCCGCCACCGTGTTGGACGAGGTGACGTAGGGATAAGTGCCGTGATCGACGTCGAGCAGCGCGCCTTGCGCGCCCTCGAACAGCATGCGCTTGCCTTCGCGCCGCTTGATGTCGAGCAGCCGCCAGACCGTCTCGGCATAGGGCAGCAGCTGCGGCGCCATCGCCATCAGCTCTTTCAGGATCACCGCGCTGTCGAATTCCGGCAGGTTGAGGCCGCGGCGCAGCGCGTTGTGATGCGCCAGCAGGCGATCGATCTTGTGCGGCAGCGTCTGATGATCGGCAAGATCCATCAGGCGGATGGCGCGGCGGCCGACCTTGTCCTCATAGGCAGGTCCAATGCCGCGGCGCGTGGTGCCGATCGCGGTCGCTGCGCTGGCGGATTCGCGGTGCGCATCAAGCTCGCGGTGCAGCGGCAGGATCAGCGTGACGTTTTCCGCCACGCGCAGATTGTCAGGGCTGACATCGACCCCCTGCGCCCTGAGCTTGGCGACCTCGTCGAGGAAGGCGGCGGGATCGAACACCACGCCGTTGCCGATCACGGACAGCTTGCCCTCGCGCAGTACGCCGGAGGGCAGCAGCGCGAGCTTGTAGGTCTTGCCGTTGATCACGAGCGTGTGGCCGGCGTTATGGCCGCCCTGGAAGCGGACGACGATGTCCGCCTGCTCCGACAACCAGTCGACGATCTTGCCCTTCCCTTCGTCGCCCCACTGGGCGCCGACGACGACAACATTGGCCATTCGCGGGTAATCCCTGTTCAATCTGTCTCTAGGAGGCATGATCCTCGCGGAAAACCGGTGCCCACTCTTCCGGGATCATGCCTGCGCCCAGCCCAATCGGCGGCCGGAGCCGCCCGCACGCAAGGCAGCCAACCGGATAAAGGAAGCAGCCCCTCTAGGCAAGCAAGAACGGGGCTTTTTCGGGGCTCGGAAGGCCATCCAAGCCTTTGATATCCCCCGAAAATCCAGAGACCTTCCAGAGCCGAGCCAAAGCCTCGACCAAAGCGCTAGACGCGATCTCGGCCGCTGCATGGTCGCGATGCATCCGTCCCCCATTGATGCAACCCCGATTTCCGTGTCTTTGAACGGCGCCGGGCTATGAACCGGCCCGGATCTCGCCGGGCCGGAAGCCTCGGCGCATGACGCGGGGCCATAGCAATCACAATGTCTGCCACGGGCCAGAGCACAGGCGCCGAAACCGCCGGCCAAACCTGGATTGCCAACCAGCCTTATCTGTTGCTCAGCATCACCGCGCTGTGCTGGGCCGGCAACGCCATCGTCGGTCGACTCGCCGCCGGTCACATCCCGCCCGTGACGCTGTCATTCCTGCGCTGGTTCTTCGCCTTCCTGCTGGTGCTGCCGTTCGCCTGGAAACATCTTGCGCAGGACTGGCCCGCGATCCGCGGCCGGCTCGGCCTGATGATCACGCTCTCGATCACCGGCATCGGCGCCTTCAACACGCTGCAATATTGGGCGCTGGAGCATACCCAGGCGCTGAACACGCTGCTGCTCCAGTCTGCCGCCCCGCTGATCGTGGCGCTGTGGTCGCTGGCCATTCTGGGGATCAGGCTCACCGCGGCGCAGGCATTCGGCGTGCTGCTGTCGATGTGCGGCGTGCTCACGATCCTGCTGCATGGCGACTTCACCACGCTGTCGAACATCGAGTTCAACAAGGGCGACCTCATCTTCATCGTCGCGCTGGTCATTTTCGCGCTCTATTCGGTACTGACCCTGAAGCGTCCGCCGATGCACGGCCTGTCGTTCCTCGCCTTCACCTTCGGCTGCGGCGCCGCCTGCCTCATTCCGCTGGAGATCTGGGAATTGTTCGCGCGCCCCGTGATGAAGCTCGACGGGCCGAACCTGCTGACTCTATTCTACGTCGCAGTGTTCCCCTCGGCGCTCGCCTATCTCTGCTTCAATCGCGGCGTCCGCCTGATCGGCGCCAACCGCGCCGCGCCGTTCTTCCATGTCGTGCCAGTGTTCGGCTCGATCATGGCGATCGTGTTCCTGGGCGAGCACCCGCAGGCCTTCCATTTCCTCGGCTTCGCGCTGGTGCTGGCGGGCGTGTTCGTGGCGTCACGGAAGCAGGCGAGTTAGCAGCGTATCCAAGCGGACTGCTGCCATCACCTCTCCTCTTGCGGGAGAGCGGAAGAGCACATTGCGTCCAACATATTAACCGCCAATGACGCCTCCTCGGGTCATGCGTGCATTGTAGCATTGCGGCCGCGTGACTTGTGTCATGACGGCAATCCGGCGCAAGCTCGTCTCCGACGCCAATGACGATCGCTTCGCCCGCGCCACCGGCCTCCAATACGGCCAGTTGGCTCAACAACCAGCCTTATCTGCTGCTGAGCCTGAGCTCGTTGTTCTGGGCCGGCAACATCGTGCTCGCGCGTCATGTCGGCGCGCATGTGCCGCCGCTGACCGTGACCACAATCCGCTGGTTCGGCGTGTTCCTGATCCTGTTGCCGTTCGCCTGGCCGCATCTGAAGCGCGACTGGCCTGCCTTGCGCAACAGCCTGTCCCTGATGCTGTTCCTGTCGCTGGTGGGATTTGCCTTCAACAACGCGATCTCGTACTGGGCAATGCAATACACGGAGGCGCTGAACGCGTTGCTGATCCAGTCGGCAGGTCCGCTGTTCGTGGCGCTGTGGTCGCTGGTGCTGTTCGGGGTGCGGCTGACCGGTGCGCAGTTCGCCGGCATTGCGATCTCGCTTCTCGGCGTGCTGATCATCATCCTGCGCGGTGATCTCGCCGCACTCGCGAGCATCAGCTTCAACAGAGGCGACATCATGTTCGCCTCCTCGCTGGTGGCGTTCGGTCTCTATTCGGCCTTCATCCCGCGCCGGCCAAAAATTCACCAGCTCTCCTTCCTGTCCTTCACCACCTGCTGCGGCGCGACGATGCTGCTGCCGACCGCGATCTGGGAGGCCCTAAGCGGCCGCGTGCTGCAGTTCGACGGCACGACGCTGGCAACCCTCGGCTACATCCTGATCTTCCCCTCGACGCTGGCCTATCTCTTCTTCAACCGCGGCGTCGCGCTGATCGGCCCGAACCGCGCCGCGCCGTTCTTCCATCTGGTGCCGGTGTTCGGCTCGGCGATGGCGATCCTGCTGCTCGGCGAAAAGCTGCAGCCGTTCCACCTGATCGGCTACGCGCTGGTGCTCGCCGGGGTCGTGATCGCCTCGCGCCAGGGTTCGGCGGCGAAGTAATTCCGCGGCGCGGAGACACGGCGGCAAACTCACCGCTTCCGATTTCAATGAGGAGACGCTAGGTTCCCCGCTAACGACAAAGAGGGAACGTCCAGACATGATTTCAGTGTTGACTCGAAACCTGCGTGCCATCGGCGCGGCCGCATTGTGCCTCGCCGCCGCATCCACGGCCGAGGCCGACAATTATCCGAGCCGCAACATCACGCTGGTGTTGCCGTTCGCGGCCGGCAGCGGCACCGACACCACGACGCGGCTGATCTCGCAGCATCTGTCGCAGGCGCTCGGCGTCGGCATCGTGATCGAGAACAAGGCAGGCGCCAACGGTATGCTCGCCGCAACCTACGTCGCGAAGGCCGCTCCCGACGGTTACACGCTGCTGGTGACGACCAACACCACGCATTCGGCCAATCCCTATCTGCTCAAGAGCCTCACTTACGATCCGGTCAAGGATTTCACGCCGATCGCGCGCACCGGCGACCTGCCGTTCATGCTGGTCGTCAACCCGGAAGTGCCGGCCAAGACCGTTGGCGAGCTGGTCGCCTATGGCAAGGCAAACCCAGGCAAGCTGAGCTACGCTTCAGGCTCGTCCTCGGCGATCGTGTCCGGCGCGACCTTTGCCCACAATGCCGGGCTCGACCTGTTGCACGTGCCCTACAAGAGCTCGCCGCCGGCGCTCAACGACGTCATGGGTGGCCGCGTCTCGATGATGTTCGTCGACATCCTGACCGGCCTGCCGCATGTCAACGGCAACGCGCTGCGCGCGCTCGCGGTCACCACCAAGGAGCGCTCGCCGCTGGTGCCGCATCTGCCCTCGATGCAGGAGGCCGGCGTGCCGGACTTCGACATCTCGTCATGGCAGGGCTATTTCGGCCCGGCCGGCATGCCCAAGGAAATCGTAACGCGGCTCAATACCGAGATCAGAAAGATCGTCGAGAATCCGGAGATCAAGGCCAAGCTCGCCACCCTCGGCATGGACGCCTTCTCGGGCACGCCGGAGCAGCTTGGCACCTTCGTGAACGAGCAGCTCGTGTTGTGGGAGAAGCTGATCACGAACGCGAAAATCGAGAAGCAGTAGGCGGGCTCCTCGGACAATGTCATCGTCCGCGGAGATCCAGTATTCCAGAGGCGGCTGTATTTGAAACGAGGCCGCGGCGTACTTCATGCCCCGCCTTCGCGGGGCATGACAGTCGAGAGAAAAGGGTGGGCAGGACGCTTTGCGTCTTGGCCCACTCTACGAATTCAGCGCACGGGCTTACGCCGCGCGCACCTTGGCGAGGAAGCTGTCCACGGCGCTGCGCAGCGCGCCGGACTGGTTGTCCAGCTCGCGGGCGTTGGTGAGCACGTCGCTGGCTGCACTGCCGGTCGCTTCCGCGGCCGACGTGACGCTGCCGATATGGGCGTTGATCTCGCTCGAGCCCGCCGCAACCGACTGGATGTTGCGGGCGATCTCGCGGGTCGCTTCGCCCTGCTGCTCGATCGATGCGGAAATGCCGGCGGTGATCTCGCTCATCTCGGCGATCGTCTGGGTGATGCCGGTGATGGCGGTGACCGCGTCGCTGGTCGAGGTCTGCATCGCCGCGACCTGCGCGGAGATCTCCTCGGTCGCCTTCGCAGTCTGGTTGGCGAGCGCCTTGACCTCGGAGGCGACGACCGCAAATCCGCGGCCGGATTCGCCGGCGCGTGCCGCCTCGATGGTGGCATTGAGCGCGAGCAGGTTGGTCTGGGCCGCGATCGAATGGATCAGCTTGACGACCTCGCCGATCTTCTCGGCGCCGGTCGAGAGCACCTGCACGGTGGCGTTGGTCCGCTCGGCATCGCTGACGGCGCGGCTGGCGACTTCGGTCGAGCGGGTGACCTGGCGGGAGATTTCGGCAACCGAGCTCGACAGCTCTTCGGCGGCAGCGGCAACCGTGCCGACATTGCCAGAGGCCTTTTGCGAGGCAGCGCCGACCGTTGCGGCACGCGAGGAGGCATCGGTCGCGGTCGCAGTCATCGACTGCGCCGTGCTCTGCATGCCGGCGGCGGCCGAGGAGACCGAGCGGACGATGCCGTTGACGCTGCGTTCGAAGTCGTTGGCGATGTCTTCCATCGCGCTGCGACGTTCCGCCGCGGCACGCTCCTTGGCATCCGCCTCGGTCTTCTCGATGTCGCGGATGCGGACCGCATTGTCCTTGAAGATCTGCACGGTGGAGGCCATCGCGCCGACTTCGTCGCCGCGGCCGACGCCGGGAATGTCGCCCTCGAGCTTGCCATCGGCGAGGTCCTTCATACGAGCGCCGAGCAGCGCCAGCGGACGGCTGATGCCGCGGCCGATCAGCCAGGCGACGCTGCCCGCAACGATGACGATGCCAAGCATGGCCAGGCCGAGCAGCCAATAGACCGGGCCCATCCTGGCGTCGATGTCGTCGAGATAGGCGCCGGTGCCGAGATACATGTCGAAGCCAGGCACGGCGACTGCATATCCGATCTTGCGGATCGGCTTCTCCTGGCCGGGCTTCACATATTCATAATACAGCAGGATCGAACCCTTCGCCTTGACGCCGTCCATCAGCTCGAGCGACAGCTTGCGGCCGTTGGTCACGACGTCCATGCGGTTGGTGCCGATCTGCTTCGGATCGGGCGCAAGCTGGGTGATGCCGTCATACGACGTGCCGAACAGGTAGCCCGCGCCGTTGTCATAGGTCATCGCGTTACCGTAGCGGCGAAGTTCGGCCAGGGCCGCATCCTTGGTCAGCTCGCCGGCATCGACGCGCTTCTTCAGAGCGCCCGCGTAGTTGCGTGCCAGCTCGACGATAGCCTTGGCCTGATCGATGCGTGCATTCACCATCTCCTGCTTCATCAGGTAGCCGGCAAGGACACCGGAGATGCACAGGCCCAACAAGGTGACACCGACAAGAATGCCGAGCTTCGGGGCGATCTTCAGATTGCTCAATTTCACGGGATGGCTCCGGCAATGACGGGATACGGGCACGCGACCAGTTCGATCAAAATCGAATCAACTTTTATGTGTGAGCCCTTATCAAGTTACTTACGGTCATCCGTAGAAGCCCGGACGCAGCCGCACAAACCGGCAATTTATCTCCGCACGCGGCCGCGTCGATTTCGCGTAAAAGACGCAAAGGTCAGCCACGAAGGCAGGCCACAACAAGAAACCAAATCGGGAGCAGAAAATGCCGAAATACAGGGTGGTGACGCCGAAGGGCGCGAGCTTCACGGTCGCGGGCAGCGATTACTCCTATGAGCGCGAGGCGCTCGATCCGATCGATGCCGAGATCGTCGAGGCGCCGGCCGACGAGGCCGGGTTCATCGCCGCCGCGAAAAACGCCGACGCCATCTATGCCAAGGGTATCCCGATCACCAAGAGCATCATCGACAGCTTAGAAAACTGCAAGGTCATTACGCTCGGCTCGGTCGGCGTCGACAGCGTCGACGTCAAGGCCGCCACCGCCCGCGGAATTCCCGTCACCAACATCCCCGACACCTTCATCGAGGAGGTCGCCGACCACGCCATGATGCTGTTGCTCGCGGGCTTCCGTCGCCTGGTCGAGCAGGATCGCATGGTGCGCGACGGCCGCTGGGCCGAGGGCCGGCCGGCGCTGCTCAAGATCCCGCGGCTGATGGGCCAGACGCTCGGCTTCATCTCGTTCGGCCGCGTCGCGCGCGCGGTTGCGAAACGCGCAGCGCCCTTCGGCCTGCGCATGATGGCCTATGATCCCTTCATCCAGGAAACGCTGATGTACGACCACGGCGTGATCCCGGCGACGCTGAACGAGGTGCTGTCGCAATCCGACTTCGTCTCGATGCACGCCCCCGCCCGGCCCGAGGTCCATCACATGCTGACCGAGAAGCACTTCCGGCAGATGAAGAAGGGCTCGATTTTCATCAACACCGGGCGCGGTGCCACGGTGGACGAGGAGAGCCTGATCAAGGCGCTCCAGGAGGGCTGGATCGCGCATGCCGCTCTTGACGTGCTGGAGAAAGAACCGCCCTCGCACAACAATCCCCTGCTCGGTATGGAGAACGTGACCCTGACCGCCCACGTCGCTTCGGCCTCGGCACGGTTCGACGAGGCGCGCAAGCGCCGCGTGGGCTACGAATTGTCACTGGTGCTTCAGGGCATGTGGCCAGTAAGCTGCGTCAATCCGTCGGTGCTGCAAAGCACCGCGCTCCGCCGCTGGCAACCGGTCAGCATGGATCGCGGGCCGAACAGCTAGGCGGCCGGCGCAAAGGCGCCGGAAACCGGAACGGCCCTTCACCGGCGATCAACGCCGGGAAGGGAGACATCAAGGGAGGAACTGATGAGGAACGACATCACGCGTCGTGATGCCTTGGCGCTGGGCCTGTCTGCTGCAACGCTCGCGGCCACCGGTGCTGCAGCGCAAACAACGCCATCAACGATCAAGGCTGCCGACGTGGCGGCACCGAAACTCGCGATTGAGAAGGGCGCGTCCTTGCGCATGCTGCGCCCGGTACGCTTCGTCCAGGCCGACGAGGACGTGTTCCGCGCCAACGCGGCAAAGTTCACGAAGGATACCGGGGTCGAGGTCAAGGTCGACTTCGTCGGCTGGGAAGATATCAATCAGCAGACCGCAGTGACCGCCAATTCCGGCGCCGGCCCCGACATCATCATCGGCTTCTCCGATGCTCCGCACATCTATATCGACAAGTTGATCGAGCTGACCGATGTCGCCGACTATCTCGGCAAGCGTTATGGCGGCTGGCTGCCGCTGGCGCAGCGCTACGGCAAGAAGAACAAGAGCGATACCTGGATCGGGCTGCCGTTCGGCGCCACGGCCGGCCCCCTGATCTACCGCAAGTCGGTCCTGCAATCGGTCGGCTTCGACAAGGTGCCGGAGGATCATGCCGGCGTCCTCGACCTGTGCCAGAAGCTGCACAAGGCCGGCAAGCCGGCCGGCTTCGCGCTCGGCAATGCCAAGGGCGATGGCAACGGTTTTGCGAGCTGGGCGCTGTGGTCGCACAACGGATCCCTGCTCGATGAAGAGGGCAACGTCACGATCAACAGCAAGGAGACCATCGCCGCGTTGAACTGGGTCAAGCAGCTCTACCCGACCTTCATCGCCGGCACGACGTCGTGGAACGACGTCAGCAACAACCGGGCCTATTCCTCGCAGGAGATCTCCCTGACCGCCAACGGCGTTTCGCTGTACTTCTCGCTGAAGAACGATCCGGCCACCAAGGCGATCGCCGAGGACAGCGAGCATCAGCTGCTGCCGAAGGGTCTGGCCAAGGTCTCTCCGATGGCGGGCCTGACGCTGAACGCCATGGTGTTCAAGCACAGCCAGTACCCCAACGCGGCGAAGGCATTCCTGCAATACATGCTGGAAAAGGACCAGTACGAGCCGTGGCTCAATGCCAATTCGGGCTACTGGTCTCAGCCGCTGGCCGCCTACGCCGAAGCAGCCGTGTGGTCGCAGGATCCCAAGGTGAAGCTGTTCAAGGACACGATGAACAGCACCTATTACGACGGCTACAAAGGCCCGATCTCGACAGCGACGGGAGCCGTCAGCGCCGACTACGTGCTGATCCAGATGTTCGCGTCCGTTGCGACCGGTGCTGCCACGCCGGAGGCGGCTGCCGCAGAAGCCGAGCAGCGGTGCAAGCGGTACTTCCGGCGGCAGGGCCGGTAAAAACTCACGACAAGGCAGCCGTCATTGCGAAGAGCGAGGCGACGACGCAATCCAGACCGGAACCGCGCAGACAGGCTGGATTGCCTCGCTTCGCTCGCAATGACTGCGGTAGCGACAGCCCAAGACAGGACGCCGAACCGATGTCCGTGACCACCTTCTCCTCCCCCGTTCTCGCACAGCGGCAGCCGAACTGGATTGTGCGCCTGTTCGACTACAAGCCGTTCCTGATCGCGATGTGTCTGGCGCCTGCGATCGGGCTGCTCGCGGTCTTCCTGACTTATCCACTCGGCCTGGGCATCTGGCTCGCCTTCACCGACACCACGATCGGCCGGCGCGGCATCTACGTCGGCTTCGAAAATTTCCAGTATCTCCTCACCGATTCTCTTTGGTGGAACGCGGTGTTCTACAGCGTGGTCTACACGGCGGTCGCGACCTTCGGAAAGTTCGCACTCGGCTTCTGGCTCGCGCTGCTGCTCAACAACCATTTTCCGTTCAAGAGCGTGCTGCGTGCGATCATCCTGCTGCCCTGGATCGTGCCGACCGTGCTGTCGGCGCTGGCGTTCTGGTGGATCTACGATCCGCAATTCTCAATCATCTCGTATCTGCTGGTCGACGTGCTGCATTGGCGCTCCAGCAACATCGACTTCCTCGGCTCGGCCTGGCCGGCCCGCTTCTCGCTGATCGCCGCCAATATCTGGCGCGGCATTCCCTTCGTCGCGATCTCGCTGCTGGCTGGGCTCCAGACCATCTCGCCCTCGCTCTACGAGGCTGCGATGCTCGACGGCGCCAGCGCCTGGCAGCGTTTCCGCTACATCACCTTCCCGATGATGATGCCGATCCTCGCCATCGTCATGACCTTCTCGATCATCTTCACCTTCACCGACTTCCAGCTGGTCTACGCCATCACCCGTGGCGGGCCCGGCAACTCGACCCATCTGCTGGCAACGCTGGCCTTCCAGCGCGGCATCGCCGGTGGCGAGCTCGGCGAGGGTGCCGCGATCGCCGTGTCGATGATCCCGTTCCTGGTGTTCGCGACGCTGTTCTCCTATTTCGGACTGGCGCGCCGCAAATGGCAGCAGGGAGAGAGCAATGACTGATACAGTCGCCCAACCGGCTGTCGCCGACGCGAAGGCAGCGCCCGACACGATGGCCTGGGACTCCGGGCTGCGGCGGCTGATGATGATCTATCTGCCGCTCGGCTGCTTCGTACTTATCCTGCTGTTCCCGTTCTACTGGATGGCGATCACCTCGTTCAAGCCGAACGCGGAGCTGATGAATTACAAGGAGCACAATCCGTTCTGGATCTCGTCGCCGACGCTGGCGCACATCAAGCACCTCTTGTTCAACACTGCCTATCCACATTGGCTGTGGACGACGATGCTGGTCGCGATCGGCTCGACCACGCTGTCGCTGATCGCGAGCACGCTTGCCGCTTACGCCATTGAACGCCTGCGCTTCCGCGGCAGCCCTTATGTCGGCCTCGGCATTTATCTCGCTTATCTCGTGCCGCCGTCGATCCTGTTCATTCCGCTCGCCACCGTCGTCGTGCAGTTCGGCCTGTTCGACTCACCGCTTGCCCTGATCCTGGTCTATCCGACCTTCCTGGTGCCGTTCTGCACCTGGCTCCTGATCGGCTATTTCAAGTCGATTCCCTACGAGCTCGAGGAATGCGCGCTGGTCGACGGCGCCACGCGGCTGCAGATCCTGAGGCGGATCACGCTGCCGCTGGCGGTACCGGGCCTGATCTCGGCCGGCATCTTCTCCTTCACGCTGTCCTGGAACGAGTTCATCTATGCGCTTGCGTTCATCCAGAGCGGCGCCAACAAGACCGTGCCGGTCGCGATCCTGACCGAGCTCGTCACCGGCGACGTCTATCAGTGGGGTGCGCTGATGGCCGGCTCGCTGCTCGGCTCGCTGCCGGTTGCGATCTTCTACTCCCTGTTCGTAGATTATTACGTGTCGTCGCTGACGGGCGCGGTAAAGGAGTAGATGGCCACTGCGGCGTTTGGCCCGGCTTCACAAAACTGCAATGTGCCGTCCGCATAAGGCGTGCGTCCGCCAACCGGAGACGCACATGCGCGCGACTTTTCTCGGCACCGTCGCAACGATCATTCTCACCGCGAGCGCCGCGCTCGCGCAGAGCGAAGGTGAATTCCCCGCCAAACTCGTCGGCCACGTGGTGATGCCGGCCGAATCGTTCATCGACGCACCCGCCGATGCGCCAGCCGATCTCAAGACCTCGGGCAAATATACGACGGGCAAGCGCGTCGACGCGCTCGGCACCGTGATGGGCAAGTCCTATGAGCGGGCGACGGGCGTGTCGCTGCCGTTTAGGGGCCAGCCGCTGCAGGGTCATTCCGGCATCAAGACCATGCCGGACGGCACGTTCTGGGTCATCACCGACAACGGCATGGGCGCGCGTGCCAACTCGCCGGATTCGATGCTATACCTGAACCACTACAAGATGGATTGGACCAGCGGCAAGATCGAGCGGCTGGAGACCATCTTCCCGCACGATCCCGACAGACGCGTGCCGTTCCGCATCGTTCATGAGGATACCCAGAAGCGCTATCTCACCGGCTCGGACTTCGACACCGAGGGCTTCCAGATCATCGCCGACAGCTTCTGGATCGGCGACGAGTTCGGCCCCTATATCCTGAAGGCCGACAAAACCGGCAAGATCCTGGCCGTGTTCGAGACGGTCGCCGATGGCAAGCCGGTGCGCTCGCCGGACAATTGGGCAGTGGGAACGCCGGCCGCGCCGGGCGCGACCTACACGAATGTCAACCTCCGCCGTTCCAAGGGTTTTGAGGGCTTTGCATCGTCCAAGGACGGCAAATTCCTCTACGGCCTGCTCGAAGGACCGCTGTGGGACGCCGACAAGAAGGACTGGGAGAAGGTCGACGGCAAGGAAGCCTCCCGCATCCTCGAATTCGACGTCGCTGCCGAGAAATTCACCGGACGCTATTGGCAGTATGTGTTCGAACAGAACGGCAATGCCATCGGCGACTTCAACATGGTCGACCCGACCAGCGGCCTCGTCATCGAGCGCGATAACGGCGAAGGCACGGCCGACAAGTCTTGCCCGCAAGGCACCCGCGGCGAGAACTGCTTTCCTGACCTCGCCAAATTCAAGCGCATCTACAAGATCGAGCTCGCCGATGCCAATGTCGGCAAGCCCGTGCGCAAGATCGGCTATATCGACCTCTTGAAGATCAGGGATCCCGACAAGAAGGCGAGGACGCCGCTCAATGACGGCGTCTACACCTTCCCGTTCTTCACCATCGAGAACGTCGATCGCGTCGACGACACTCGCATTATCGTCGGCAACGACAACAATCTGCCGTTCTCGTCCAGCCGCGACCCCAACAAGGCCGACGATAACGAGTTCATGCTGCTCGAAGTCGCGGATTTCCTGAAGGCGAAGTGAGGCGACGCTCTCTCGATACGGTCATCGCCGGGCTCGATCGGGCGATCCAGTACGCCGCGGCGGCGGCGTCATACGGAAATGCCGCGGCGTACTTGATGCTCCGCCTTCGCGGGGCGTGACAACGGAGACTTATCGCACCGTAAACTCCACCGGAATCGTAAAGCTCATCGCGCCGTTCTTGACCTCGTCCGGGATCGGTGGAAACGGCGAGGCCTGGCGGATCATCGCCATGGCCTGAGCGTCGAAAGCGGCGACGCCGGACGAACCACTGAGGCGGCTGGAAGTGACCTGCCCGCTACGAGCAATCGTAAAGCTCAGCCTCGCGATGCCGCGCTGACCGCCGCCAGAGGACGGATATTGGTGGAAGCGCATCAGATGCGCGCGGACGCGCTGATTGTAGGATGCGATCACGGAGGCCACCGCGCCGGCGTTCTGGGCCGATGCCATCGCCGCCTCGCGCTCGGCGCGCGGGGCTGCGCTGGTGCGCGGCGCCGGCGGCGCTTCCGACGGCTTTTTCGCCTCGCGGCGAGCCACCTTAGGCTTCGCCGGCGCCGGCTTTTCGACCGGGACGATCTTCGCCGGCTCGGGCTTGGCCGGGGTCGGCTCCAATCTCTGCTCGGGTGGCGCTACAACGTCCGGCTTTTCCTGCGGCGGCGTCGGCGCGATCGTCTCCTCGGCCATCTGCTGCTGCACGGGCTGCGGCGGCGAAGCGTCGGCCTCCTGCATCGCCGGCCCTGGCGCGACATCGTCCTGCATCGATTGCGGCGCAGATGTCACCGCTGCCATGTCGATCATGATCGCCGGCAGGCTCACACCTTTCTCGGGCATCGCCTTGAGCCAGCTCATCGCAAGCAGTGCCGCGGCCATGTGAAGCGCCGCGATCACGCCCGCCGATAGGCCCCAGCGCGTGGTTTCCCTTTCGCCGAGCGGCTCGTGCAGGGCAAACGCGTTTGCGGAGGCCATCAGCTGCGCCCGTCGAGGCCGACCAGGGCGACCTTCAGGTAGCCGGCATTGCGCAAGCTGTTCATCACCTCCATCAGGTCGCCATAGGAGACCGCCTTGTCGGCGCGCAGATAAATGCGCTCGTCCTTGCGGCCCTTGGTGGCGGCAGCGAGCGAGGTGCCGAGCGCATCGCGGGACACAAGATCCTCACCGACGGCAATCGAAAGATCCGGCTTCACGGTGACGAAGATCGGCTTGTCCGGCCGCGGCGCGGGCTCGGCGGCGCTCGCCGGCAGATCGACCCCGATGTCGACGGTGGCAAGTGGCGCCGCCACCATGAAAATGATCAGAAGCACCAGCATCACGTCGATGAATGGCGTGACGTTGATCTCATGGGTGACGTCGAGATCGTTGGGATCACCACGCTTGAGCGGCGATCCCGAACGTGCGCCAAGCTTTGCGGACATGGCCCTACTCCGCCGCCCGCGCCAGGCGGAATTCTCCGTGGTCGCGCTGGCGGCTCACCAGCAGCATAAGCTGTACCGAGGCATCGCTGAGCAGCGCGCGGTAATTGGCGATGCCGCGAACGAGATGATTGTAAATCACGACCGCCGGGATCGCGGCGACGAGGCCGAGCGCGGTGGCAAGCAATGCCTCCGCGATGCCGGGCGCGACCACCGCAAGACTCGTGGTGTGGCTCTCGGAGATGCCGATGAAGGAATTCATGATGCCCCAGACCGTGCCGAACAAGCCGACGAACGGCGCGGTGGCGCCGATGGTCGCCAGCACGCCGGTGCCGCGCGCGATCTGCCGGGACATGGCCGCCTCGACCCGCTCCAACCGCAGCGCCACCCGCTCCTGGAGGCCGTTATCGAGCACGCCGCCGGAGAGCTCCGCCTCCTTGGCGCAGGACTGGATAAGCTGGGCGACCGCATCATGCGCATCGCCGGCCCGTGCCGCGGCCTCGGCCAGCGTCATGTTGCCTTCGAGCGCGCGCGTCCGGCGCAAAGCCAGCGCGTCCTTGCGGCGCAGCTCGATGGTCTTCGCAAGCCACACCGTCCATGTCACCAGCGAAGCCACGGCGAGGCCGACCATCACCGTCTTCACGATGATGTCGGCGCTGACGAACATGCCCCAGGGCGACAGATTGCGCGGTAACAGCGCTTCGTCGATCGCGAAGGCCGGTGTCGGCGCGAGCGCCAGCACGGATGTTACGATCATGTGCCGAAGCCTGGAATTGCTTTGCATCCTGATCTCCCGTCAGACAGACGAAGCTACGCGGTTGGCTGCGGCGCGATCCGGTCCGCGAGCTGCCTGAACCGCGCCAGTTGGTCCGCACGCAGCGCACGGGTCTCGTCGCGGCCGACGAAGACCTTGAACATGATGCCGCCATCGGCATTGACGAAGGCGACGAAGGCGGACGTCTTGCCCATGAAGGGACGCTCGACGAAGACGACGGCCGCGCATCGCTCGTGACGGAGATGGCCGTGCAATCCCTTCGGCTGCATCAGGTTGAAGTACCCGCGGCCGATCTCCCCCGCGGGAAGCGGCCCGGTGAACTCGAAGATCGCATCGTCCGTGTGCACGATCAGCGTGACCTCGCCCCATTCGGCAATATCCTGCATGGCGGCGGCGAAATGCTCACTGCCGCCCATGCGCACCATGGACGGCGGCAGCGCCTCGATCACAGCGCGCGGGGTGACCTTGCGGCTCGCGCGCAATATCCTCGATCACGGCGCCCGGATTGTCGGCCATATACGCCTTGAGATCGGCGAGATCGGTGCTCAACATGTCCAGCCCTTCATGATCGGCCGCCTCAGGCGGCCGCGTTCGCCTTGCGCTCAGTCATGATGACCTCGAACCCCTCGAACCTGGGATGGCCGAGATAGAGGCTTTCGCCGGTCTTGTTGTCGGCACGCGCATGTGCGCGGCGGAATTCCTCGGAGCGAGTCCAGGCCTCGAAAGCGGCCTTGTCGACCCACACCGTGTGCGAGGAATACAGCGTGTGGTCCTCCAGCGCCGGTCCTTTGAGCAAATGAAATTCGACGAAACCGGGCATGCTGCCGAGATAGGACTCCCGGCTGCGCCAGACGGTCTCGAACGCGGCTTCCGAGCCGAGCTTCACCTGAAAACGATTCATAGCGATGAACATGAAAGTCTCCTCTTCTGATCCAGACGAAAACGCGCCGAAGCCGCGCTGGAGCATCAGCGCGGCCCGGCGGAAGCTGTGGTGCCCTGCGGCTCACGCACCCCCAAAGTGGATCTTCAGGCCGGCCTTGTAGACCCTGCCCGGTCCCGGGCTCGTCCACAGCACGTCGTTCTGCGAGGTGCCATCGGTGGAGCTGCCGGGAATGGCATAAGGCCGGTAATACTGGTTTAGGAGATTGTCGATCGAGGCCGAGAACACGATGTCCCTGGTCGCATTGTAGGTCAGATACAGATTGACGAGATCGTAGCCGGTCGAGCGAATATAGTTGGCCGGCACGTCGTTATTCGGACCGAACGAAGCCCACTGCGCCGACACGATCAGGGTGCGATCAAGCAGGCGGACACCGCCGGTGGTGACGACCTTGGTTGGGCTGATGGTCGCAAGCCCGATATTGGTGGCGACGTTCTTGCCCTGGATGTAGTGACCGGCGAGGCCGATGAACCAGCTGCCCGCATCGTACATCGTCTCCGCCTCGAAGCCCTGGATGCGGGCATTGGCGATGTTCTGATACTGGTAGTGTTGGCTGAACGAGCCGAATGGCGGCACCAGGACCGGCGCCGAAGCGACGAGGTCGATATAGTCGCTGACATCGTTGCGGAACAGGTTGATCTTTCCCCTGAACGAGTCGGACGCGCTGAAGATGTTGTCATACTTCAGGTTGATACCGACTTCCTTGTTCTTGCCGACCTCAGGACGGAGATTCGGGTTGGGCAGGAAGCAGAACAGGCCGACGGTGCCGTCGGGGCAAGGAAAGAACGCCGGTCCGCCGCCGGTCGCGTGCGCGCCGGAAATCACGGTCTCGGTGATCGACGGGGCGCGATAGCCTTCGGCATAGCTGACATAAGGCTGGAAGCCCGCGATAGGCGTGACGCCCAAGGTGATCTTGGGTGAGAAGCGGTCGCCACCGGCACTGGTCCTGCCGGAATCGAGGTCGTAGCGGTCATAGCGGATCGCGCTCACCGCCTCGAACCAGGTGCCGTAGTTCTGCTTCAACTGAACGAAACCGCCCGACACGGTACGGATGCCGCTCGGCGTGGTGATGTTGGAGTTGCCGCGGCTGTCGCTCGTGATGACGTCGTCCTGAAACGCGTCGACGCCCCAGGTGACGGCGTTGCGCCAGTCGCCGACGTTGAAGCGCGTGGTGTTGTTGACGTCGATGCCGTAGGTGTTGAGGACATAGCCGCGTTTGTCGCCGACGCAGCCCGAGATGTTGTTGCCGAAATTGCCCGCGCCGCAATAGGCGGCGCCTCCGGTTGAATAGTGATAGGTCTTGGTCTGGTCGTTGTCGACGCGGTTGCCGTAGACCGACATGTGCCAATCGAACAGATTGTCGCTCGGCAGCGAATAGTTCCAGGTAATCGTGCCGGTGTAATTCTTGGCGTCGGAAGCGTAAACCGAGGAGCCCTGATAAAGCGCGCGCTGCGCCGCAGTTACCACCGGGCCCCGGTTGAACTGACCAATATCGTACTGATAATCTTGGAAGATGGCACCGAACTTGACCTCGTGACCGAGGGCCGGCCGCACCGTGAGCTTCATCAGCCCGCTTTCGACCTGGTTACCGGTGTTGCCGATCTCGGTGCCATTGCCGTCCTTGTAATTGCCCTGCGTGCGATAGACCGCGCCGCCGAAGACATCGACATCGGGCGTGGCGCGCACGCCGCCGAAGACCGAAGCGAGGCCGCGATTGTTATTGGAGCCGTAGGAGCCGGAGAGATCGACGCCCCAGCGCTCGCCGGGGCGTAACACGTCGTTGATGTCCTTGGTGCGGAAGGAGACCAAGCCGCCAATCGCACCGGAACCGTAGATATTGGCAGTCGGTCCCCGCACGACATCGACCCCGCCGATCAATTCAGGGTCGAGGAAGAAGGAGCCGTTGGCATTGTGGCCGGTGCGCTGGTAGTTCTGCCGCGCACCGTCGACCACGACCGCGACGCGGCCGAAATCCTGCAAGCCGCGGATGTTGATGACGGTTGCGGGATCGTCGCCACGCTCCTGGAACGACACGCCGGGCCCGGCATAGAAGATGCCCGACAAACGGTTGGGCTGAAGCCCCTGGATCTGGTCGAGCGAAATCGAGCTGACTGGCGCGAGCGCATCGATCGTCCGCTCCGGTGTCTTGGTCGCAGCGACCGTAATCGTGTCGAGCGTCTGAACAGGCGCGGCGCCTCCAGCCTGGGCGCGGGCGTTCATGACGTCGGGCGCTGCCTGCTGCGCAACTGGCGGCTTCACCGGCCTGCGCTTCGCTTGCTTCGGCCATTCCGAGGACGCACTTTCGGCCTGCGGCTGGGCGGCCTGTGCAAGCCCCCTCTCCGCCGTCATTGCCGCGATTGAAACCACCGACGCGCCCAAGATCAGGGCGCGCGAATACCTAGCCCCGTCAGCCATATCAGCCCCAGCCTGCACTTCACTTTAGTTTTGGAGTTTATTTGGCTGGCGTGCGTTCGCAACGCGAACGACTGGCTGGCTGTCTTTCGAAAGCACGCGGGGCACTCCCCGCTGCCATAATTGGTTACGTGGCAACACTCTGACCGTCAATGACATCGGGTTACAGTTTATATCGATTGTAAATTGCTGCCGTTGGAATGCGCCTCGCGCCCCTTATACAAAGCAAGACGTATCTGAATTTCGAAAGCGCATCACACCGACAATGTCAGCAACATCAGGAGACAGCAGCAGCGGCGCGGCGGGGTCGGCAGGAGGCCCTTCTGCAGCAACGAGAACCCTCACGATGCGAGGAAGCCGGATCGACAGCCGGGAGCTGTTTGCGGCCGAGCGCGAGATCATCATTGCGCATGGCGAGGACAACTATCGCCTGCGCCTGACCTCGCAGAACAAGCTGATCCTGACGAAGTGAACGCAATGACATTTTGTCGCACGATTGCAAGCCTCCTGCTCTCCGGCACGTTCGCGCTCGTGTCCGGCGCGCACGCCGCCGGTATCACCGTGCACGACGCGCGCAATCGCGACATCGCCATCACCGATTTCGCGCGCACGGTCTCGATCGGCGGCGTCATCACCGAAATCCTCTATGCACTCGGCCTGGAGAGCCGGCTGGTCGGCGTCGACACGACGAGCCTCTATCCGGCGGCGGCGCTGCACGACAAACCCAATGTCGGCTACATGCGCCAGATTTCCGCCGAAGGTGTGCTGGGCCTCAACCCGACGCTGATCCTGGCGATCCAGGGATCGGGCCCGCGCGAGACCATGGACATCCTGGAGGGGGCGAAGGTACCGCTGGTGCTGGTGCCCGAGACCTTCTCCGAGGAAGGCCTGATCGAGAAGATCAAGCTGGTCGGCCATGCCATGGGCGTCGATGCGCGCGCCGAATGCCTGAGCACTGCGGTCGGCACCGATCTCGCGCAGCTCCGCGCGCTGCGTGCCAAGGTG
Organism: Bradyrhizobium sp. 147; assembly: GCF_023073935.1. Taxonomy (NCBI): domain Bacteria; kingdom Pseudomonadati; phylum Pseudomonadota; class Alphaproteobacteria; order Hyphomicrobiales; family Nitrobacteraceae; genus Bradyrhizobium; species Bradyrhizobium sp. 147. The sequence goes on from NZ_JADPKL010000055.1 coordinate 42,294, forward strand.
ACGAAGCCGGCGCGCGTGATGTTCGTGATGTCGCTCCAGAACGGACGCGCCATGGTCGCCGGCCGCAAGACCGCGGCGGACGAGATCATCCAGCTCGCCGGCGCCGCCAACGCCGTCGACGATTATGATGGTTACAAGATCATCGGCGACGAGGCGATCGTGGCAGCCAAACCCGATGTCGTGCTGTCGATCGAGCGCGGCAAGGATTCGCTCCAGGCCGAAGCGGTATATGCCCATCCCGGCTTTGCGCTGACGCCGGTTGCGTCCAACAAGAGTTTCATCACCATGGACGGGCTCTACCTGCTCGGGTTCGGGCCGCGCACGGCCGCGGCCGCTCGCGATCTCTCCGTCAAGCTCTATCCGACGCTGGCCGAACAGGGCGGCGCGTTCACGTCGGCCCTGTCGGCCGCGAATTGCCGGCAATGAATGTGGCGGTCGGGACGGATGCGCAAGGCCGGCGACGACGCGCCGCACGAGGACGTGCCGCATCGTTCGCGCTTCCCCTTCTGGTTGTGCTACTCGTGCTCACCGCCATCGTTGCGCTGACGGTTGGTGCGGCCGGTATTCCTCTCTCGCGACTGCCTGCTGCGCTCGGCTTTGCCGGCAATACGATTGCCGACGCGATGACGGCGCGTGACCAGCTCGTGCTGTGGTCGATCCGCATTCCCCGGATCGCAGCGACCGCGATGGTCGGCGGCTTGCTCGCCGCGGCCGGCGCGATCATGCAGGGACTGTTTCGCAACCCGCTCGCCGATCCCGCGCTGGTCGGCGTTTCCAGCGGCGGCGCGCTCGCGGCGGCGAGTGCGATCGTCTTCACCGATTCACGCTTCGGCGAAGCGCTGCGCTTCCTCCAGACCGAGCTGTTGCCGCTCGCGGCCTTTATAGGTTCGCTGACGACGACCGCGATCCTCTACGGCATCTCCAGCCGTGCCGGGCGAACCTCCATCGCGATCTTCCTGCTCGCCGGCGTCGCCATCACCGCCATTGCCAATGCCGGCATCGGGTTGCTGGTGTTCGTCGCCGATGACCGCCAGCTCCGCGACATCACCTTCTGGCTGCTGGGCTCGATGAGCGGCACGACCTGGACCAAGGCCGCCCTGCTCACGCCGATCCTGGCCGTCGGGCTTGCGGCCTGCACCTTCATCGCGCGCGGGCTCGACCTCCTGGTGCTCGGCGAAGCCGACGCTTTTCACGGCGGAGTCAACGTCGAGCGCCTGAAACGGATCTCGATCGTCATGGTTTCCGCCATGACCGGCGTTGCGGTGTCGATCAGCGGTGTCATCGGCATCGTCGTGCCGCATCTGCTCCGTCTGGTCGTCGGACCGGCGCATCGCCTGCTGCTGCCCGCCTCGGTGCTGCTTGGCGCTATTCTGATGGTCGGCGCCGACACGCTGGCGCGCACCATCGTGGCGCCTGCGGAGATGCCGATCGGCATTTTGACCGCCGCCGTCGGTGCGCCGGTCTTCCTGGCCATCCTGCTGCGGCAGCGTGGGCTCGCCTCGCTATGAGCGCCGTGATCGAGGCGCGATCCTTAAGCAAGCACGCCGGCCGCGCGACACTGCTCGATGGGGTTGGCTTGCATGTCGCGGTCGGCGAGACGGTCGCCATCATTGGCCCGAACGGCGCCGGCAAGTCGACGATGCTGCGGCTGCTCTCCGGCGATCTCCGCCCGAGCGAGGGCGAGGTGCGGCTGAAGCAGCGCGACATCAGCAGCTTCACGCCGCGCGAGCTCGCCGTGCGCCGCGCCATGCTGTCCCAGCACATCAACGTCACCTTTCCCTTCACGGTCGAGGAGATCGTGCTGATGGGCGCAGGCGATCGCAGCTCGCGCGAGGCGAGCGCGCTCGTCGATGCCGCACTGGACGAGGTTGGCCTCGCCCATTTCAGAGACCGGCAATTGCCGACACTGTCCGGCGGCGAGCAGCAGCGAGCCCATTTCGCCCGCGTGCTGGTGCAACTCGCCTGCGGCGAGGCCGAACACGGCCCGGGACTTCTGCTGCTGGACGAGCCGACCTCGAGCCTCGACCTGCGCCACCAGATCGACCTCGTCGAAGCCGCGCGCCGCCGCGCGGCAGGTGGCACGGCGGTGGTCGCAATCCTGCACGACCTCAACCTCGCGATCCGCTTCGCCGACCGACTGATCGTGCTGAACCGCGGTAAGCTCGCAGTCGACGGCCGCGGGCCGATGTCGTCACGCGCGAGATCATCCGCGACATCTTCGAGATCGATGCCGCCGTGCACCAAGGCGGCGACGGCGTACCGTACGTGCTGCCGCAATCGATGCGAGCGACTGGGCCTACGCGATGATGCCCAGTTGATTTGCGCAGAGCTTGCGGCGCACTTCACCTGTCCCTACGGGAGAGGTGAAGAGACACCGTCAGCCGGCCGGTGCGATCACCATGCTCTTGTCCTTCGGCCAGCGGATGCGCCAGGCGAAGTTGATGTCCTTGGACTCGCCGGGCTTGGCGTCGAACGACCATTCCATCACGCCACGCTTGTCGCGGATGTTGCTCGCGGTGGGCGGCGTGCTTGCGGGCAGCATCTCGACCACGATGTCCTCGTTCTCGCTGACCGGCAGCTGATCCTCGATCGCAATCTTGATCGGGAAGTCGTGTCCATTGCGGATCGTCGTCTTGAACGCGCGCTCGTCGGTCTTCGACGTCGTGACAAGGAGACCCGCCGACCCCTCGTTGCGCTTGAGCACCGCGCGCTCGATCTTAACCTTGTCGTCGGCGCCGAAGCCGAGCCGCACGATGTCGTCCTTGGCCGACGCCATGATCTTGCCGCGGCCGACGAAGACGCCGTCGCGGTAGATCGCGACCTTGCCCGGCAATAGAGTCGCCTCGTCGGTCTGCCTGAAGCTGGCTTCGAGGAAGGCGGTCGGGTCCATCACCGGGGCGGCACGCACCGCCAGATCGGCGGGCACATTCACCGAAGCAATACGGAGGCTCTTGGCGCCTTCGGCGGCGCCGAGGCTGACCCGCCCGGGAATCTTGAAGGTAGCCTGGAAGTCCCCGATCTCGGCAACCGCCTGCTGCTCGTCGGCGCGTTCACGCGGCTCGGCCGATTCGGCCATTTTCGAAAGATGGGGCTGCATCTGACGTGCGACCGGCGCGGGCCGCGCCAGATCGGAGACCGTTCCTGCAGCCAGCGGTTTCGCCACCTGCGGATATTGCGCGACCAGCGAATTCAGCTCCGGGGCGCTGCCGCCGCGGCTAATGCGAACGGTGGAGACGCCGAGCGTCACGTTGGACCAATCCTCGCCGGTTGATTGCGTGACTTCAGCGCGGCGGACCAGCTCGAGCTGCGGCATGCGGTCCTTGGCGCCAGTGTCGAGGCGCGCGTCATAGAGCGGCAGCCAGCGCGCATTGCGCACGGTATAGGTCACCCGCAGCGTCGCCTTGGTCGCGGCTGCCGAGGCGACGTCGATCCGCACCTCCAGCTTGCTCGGCGGCTTGGCCGAACGCTCGGCCTCGAGCTGCGCGATCTGCCGATCGATCTCGCGCTGTTTTCGCGTGGCCTCTCGGATCGCAGTGTCGGCGGTCGCGATCTCGTCGGCGACGGCGGCAAAGGCCGCGCGCCACTCGGTGATCGGCCGCGCCTCGCCCTTGTCGCCGAAACCGGCAGGAGAGACTTCGGCAAAGCGCTGAGCGAATTTGCGCCGCGCGACCGCCGCATCGATTGCTCCTTGCAAATCGGAGCGTTCGTCCTTGAGCGTTTCGATGCGCTTGTCGAGCTCGGACAGGTTGACCGGCGGCGCCGCACGCGGCGGTCGCGCGTCGATGGTGCCGATAGTCAGCTTGGCGCCCGCCTCGCCCTCGACGCGGAGGGAGGACGGATCGAGCGAGAGCGGAAAGTCCTTCGCGACCAACGTACTGTCACCGGAGGCCAGATCCAGCGCGATGACACGGGTCACGGTGGCACCATCGGGATAGACGGTGACGGTGTCGATAGCCGATGTGGCGTCCACGTCGGCGGCCCATGACGGCAACGCCGCCGCCGAAGCCACTAGGACCAGACTCGTCGTCGCCAGATATTTTGCGATGGTACGCATGAATTTCCTCCCTGCCGATATCGACGCGTCACCAGCCGGACGCGCGAAAAGATGACTCGCCATCGTGATGAGACGCGGCAGGGAAGGAACCGGTTCGATTGGGGTTTCGGTGGGGCGCTGCGGTCGCGCCGGGCTGGCGCGAACTCGTCAACGGCAGCATCGATCCAATCGACCATGTCGCGGGCGCGGAACAGCTTTCCGATAAGTCGGCCGCGCCGCAGCGGGCTAGATTGTCCGCACGAACATGCGAAAGCCGGGCGCGCCGATCAGCGCCTCGAAATCGGGATCGCGCTTCTCCTCCGCGAACACGAATCCGGCCTTGCTATAGGCACGTTCGGCGGGCTCGTTACCGATCAGAAACGATATCGTCGCCCGGCCAAATCCAGCCGCCCGCCCTTTATCCAGCGCGTGCCCGATCAGCGCCTGCACCAGGCTGCGACCGCGATAGGCGGGATCGGATGCGATATATTCTATCATCCAGTCGCCCTCGCCGCCCTGAACCCAGCAGGCGCGCGTATAGGCGCCGCGTCGACGGATGGCTTCCAGCTCCAGCGCGGCGAGCCCGGTTGCACCGGCGACTTCCTCGATCGCGCGCCAGGCCGAAGGTCCGGTGCCGGCCGCCGGCAGCGCGGATAGCGCGGCGGCAGGCATGCCATCGATCTCGGCGATCAGGAATTGCGAGACGTGCCACATCGACACCGCGTCTGCGACGGTGATGCGCGCGATGAAATCGAGGCACTGCGCTTCGGGGCAGCCGAGCGCGACGTCGAACCAGCCACGCGTGCGGTAGCCGCGCTGCGATGTCAAAATGGTTCGTGCGACAAAACCGGCGTCGTCGGGACGCGCTGACCGTATCGTCATGCGCGCCTCCATTGCGACGGCCTTACGTATTCTTCAGCGCAACGCGGAATTCGGCTTCGGTCTTGGCCTTGACCTCCTCGAGCGAGACGCCGTCGGCGAGCTCGATCAGGGCCATGCCGCCGTCGCCGTGCTTGTCGATAGTGAAGACGGCGAGATCGGTGACGACCATGTCGACCACGCGCTCGCCGGTGAGCGGCAGGTTGCACTGCTTCAGGAGCTTCGGACCGTCCTTGGCGGAATGCTCCATCACCACGACGACGCGCTTGACGCCGGCGACGAGGTCCATCGCGCCGCCCATGCCCTTGACCATCTTGCCGGGGATCATCCAGTTGGCGAGGTCGCCGTTCTGGGCCACCTGCATGGCGCCGAGGATCGACAGATCCATGTGACCACCGCGGATCATGCCGAAGGAATCGGCGCTCGAGAAATAAGACGTCGAGGGCAGTTCGCTCACGGTCTGCTTGCCGGCGTTGATCAGGTCCGCGTCCACCTCGTCTTCATAGGGGAACGGGCCCATGCCGAGCATGCCGTTCTCGCTCTGGAGGCTGACGTCAATGCCATCGGGTATGTAGTTCGAGACCAGCGTCGGGATGCCGATGCCGAGATTGACGTAATAGCCGTCGCGCAGTTCCTTCGCGGCGCGCGCGGCCATCTGTTCACGGGTCCAGGCCATCAGATTTCTACTCCAGTGCCGGCCGCCTGCGCCGCCGTCGGACGCGGGCGGGTGTTGCGGAATTCGATGCGCTTCTTGGCCGTGCCGACCTCGACGATGCGCTTCACGAAGATGCCGGGCGTGTGGATGTGGTCGGGATTGAGTTCACCGGCCGGAACCAGATGCTCGACCTCGGCCACCGTGATCTTGGCGGCGGTCGCCATCATCGGGTTAAAGTTGCGCGCGGTCTTCCGGTAGATGAGGTTGCCGGCGGTGTCGCCCTTCCAGGCATGCACGATGGCGAGATCGGCGAACAGGCCACGCTCCATCAGATATTTCTCGCCGTCGAATTCCTTCACTTCCTTGCCTTCGGCGATCAGCGTGCCGACGCCGGTCTTGGTGTAAAAGGCCGGGATGCCGGCGCCGCCGGCGCGAATGCGCTCGGCCAGCGTGCCCTGCGGATTGAATTCGAGTTCCAGCTCGCCGGCGAGGAATTGCTGGGCGAACAGCTTGTTCTCGCCAACATAGGACGAGATCATCTTCTTGATCTGCCGGGTTTGCAGCAGCCGGCTGAGCCCGATACCGTCGACGCCGGCATTGTTGGAGACCACCGTCAAGCCCTTGACGCCGGACTCGCGGATCGCGTCCGACAGCTCCTCGGCGATGCCACAGAGGCCGAAGCCGCCCGACATGATCATCATGTTGTCTTTGAGAATGCCTGACAGAGCCGACTTGGCGTCGGGATAGACCTTGTTCATGCAAATGACCTTCGACTGAACGTTCGGCTTGCGGGCGTCGCGCCTTATTGGCGGCGATTATTAGGCGAAATTCTCCGAAGCCGTCAATGATACGGGGTTCTCCGATCCGTGGCCGGGTGATAGAAGCTGCCCACGCCGTGGGCAGAATCGTCCGCGGCCTTGAAAGCGACAAGAAAACCCATCAAGTTGCGGGACTTAACATAATAGGGCTTGGGCATGGGCACGCAGGTTTCCCGACCCGTCCTTCTGGCTCCAACGACCAACCCGATCAGGACATGCCATTGACCATGGCCCAAGGAATGAAGCGCCTCGGGACCCCGATCGCGGCGCTGCTCGGCGTGGCGCTGATCGCCCTGATCGCGACCTCCTGGCTCATTAACCGTGACGCGCTGCGCAAGGCGGTGGAAGCGCAGATCCGCGACGTGACCGGGCTCGAGCTCAGTGTCGCAGGCAACATCGACATTTCGGTCCTGCCGGCGAGCTATATCTCCTTCCGCGACGTCGGTCTCAAGGGCGGCGGCGCCTACGATCCCGCGCTTCATGTCGACGTCCTCACCGCCAATTTGCGGCTGCTGCCGCTGCTGTTGCAACGGTTCGAGATCGCCGACCTGACGCTGCTGCGGCCGCGCATTCATGTCAGCCTGAAGCCGGACGGCGAGAGCAACTGGACGCCCTTCATCCAGACCATTGCGCGCACCATGAAGCCCGGGGCCGACAATCAGGTGTCGTTCTCCGAGATCAGGATCCAGGACGGCGTGCTCAATTACGAGGACGTTGCCACGCGCGCCACCGAGAAGCTAGAGGACATTGACCTGTCGCTGGCCTGGCCCTCGATCTCGCGCTCCTTCGCCGCGACCGGACAGTTCGACTGGCGGGGCGAGCGCGTCGATGGCTCGATCAGCTTTTCCGATTTCGTCGCCGCCCTCTCCGGCGAGCGCTCAGGATTGAAGGCGCGGATCGCGAGCGCGCCGCTCAAGCTCGCCTTCGACGGCACCGTCGCCAACCGCACCAGCCCGATGATGGAAGGCACGCTCACCATCGACAGCCCGTCCTTGCGCAATGCGCTACGCTGGACCGGCCAGCCGCAGCCCGCCAGCGGCGGCTTCGGCCGTTTCGCGCTGAAGGCGCGCGCCAACGTCGTGGGTGCCTCGATCGCGCTCACCAACGTCAATGTCGAGCTCGACGGCAATGCCGCTGAAGGCGTGATGACCTACGCCAATAACGGCCGGCAGACCCTGCAGGCGACGCTCGCCGCTGACGCGCTCGACTTCACACCCTATATCTCGACCTTCCGCCTGCTCGCGAGCGGCGCGCGCGACTGGAACAGGCAGCTGTTCGATCTTAACGGGCTGTCGACCACTGACCTCGACATGCGCCTGTCGGCGGCAAAGCTGACGGTCGGCCCGTCGAAGCTCGGCCGCACTGCGATCGGCGCCAATTTGCGCAACGGCACGCTGGCGCTCTCGGTCGGCGAGGCCCAGGTCTATGGCGGCATCGCCAAGGGTTCGTTCGGCATCGCGCGCGCCGACAGCGTCGCCGACATCAAGGCGCAATTCCAGTTCACCGACGTCGACCTCCAGGCTTGCGCCTCCGAACTGTTCGGCCTCAACAAACTGTCCGGCCGCGGCAACATCAACGTTTCGCTCTTCGCCTCCGGCTCGAGCCCGTTCGGCCTCGTGCAGTCGCTCGACGGCAGCGCCACCGTCACCGGGCATGACGGCGCGATCTCGGGCTTCAATGCCGAGCAGTTGCTCAAGCGGTTGGAGCGGCGGCCGCTGTCGGGCGGCGGCAATTTCCGCAACGGCTCGACCCCCTACGACAAGCTCACCATCGCAGTGAAATTCTCCGACGGGATCGCCACCGCCGAGGACATCCGCATCGAAGGACCCGCGGCGAAGATCACGCTGACCGGCACCGCCTCCGTACCGACACGCGAATACGACATGAAGGGCGTCGCGAGCCTCAACACGGCGTCAGGCTTTCAATTGCCCTTCATGGTGCAGGGGCCCTGGGACGATCCCCTGATTTTCCCCGACCCCGAAAGCCTGATCCGGCAGTCGCCTGCGGCCTCTCCCTTCCTCGATCTCCTGAAGCAGCGCATTACCGGGGGCGGAAAGCGCCCGGCGCAGGACGGATCGCCGACGGCGGAGAACGCGAAGGAGGGCGCCAAGTCCAACTAGAGTGATCAACCTCGCTCTGTTAGGTTTGGCAGCCCGCGCGCGACAGGCTCGATTTGCCAAATCCAATACTGCGACGGATTTCATGCAACGCGGCGTCAAGCGGCCGATTGCGTCGTCGAGATCCAGCTCTTGTCCTCGTGCACCCTTGTTGCCCCGTCGATCTTCGTCCCGGCCGCAACCTTGATAGTGCCACTCTGTCCCAGTTCACGGGCCAGCACCTCGCGGTCACAGGCGTCCTCCCACAGCGAAATGGTGATGGATGCGACACAGTTGCTGATCATGCTGGTCAGCGCCCGCGCCTCCGACATGAAGCGGTCGATGCCGACAAGCAGCGCCACGCCGGTCACCGGCAAATCCGGCATGACCGAAAGGGTCGCGACAAGCGCGACGAAGCCGCTGCCGGTGACGCCTGCCGCCCCTTTGGAAGTCAGCAGCATCAGTCCGAGCATTGCCGCAATCTGCCCCCATGACAGGTGAATGTCGCAGGCTTGCGCAATGAAGATGGAAGCCAGGGTGAGATAAATGGCGCTGCCGTCCAGATTGAAAGAGTAGCCCATCGGCAACACGAGCCCCGATACGCCTTTCCGGCATCCGAGTTGCTCCAGCTTGCGCAGCGCACCAGGCAACGCCGGCTCCGACGACGACGTGCCGAGCACGATCAGCAGTTCTTCCTTGAAGTAGCGGACAGTCTTCCACAGGCTGAAGCCGTTAAGCCGCGCCAGCGTGCCAAGCACGACGACCACGAAGACGGAGCAGGCGATCTAGAACGTCAGGATCAGCAGTCCGAGCGAACCAATCGAATGGATGCCGTAGCGCCCCACCGTGAACGCCATGGCTCCAAAGGCGCCGAGCGGAGCGAGCTTCATGATGAAGCCGAAGGACACAAACAGCACCTGTGAGAACGAGTCGACTGCCTTTGTCACCACCACACCGCCATCGCCGGCACGGCTTAGGCCAAAAGCGATCAGGACAGAAATCAGTAGCACCGGCAGCACTTCGCCATCCGCAAACGCTCCAAAAAACGGATGTGGGATGATGTGCAGCACGAACTCCGCGAATCCGGTCGCACCTGCCTGCTTGATGAATTTCGCAGCCACCGACGGATCCAGCGTACTGACGGCCACATGCATGCCGACACCCGGCTGGATCAGCGATACAGCGAGTAACCCGGCCAGCAGCGCCAGCACAGTCAGCAGGTAGAACAGCGCCATGGATTTCACCAGCGTGCGGCCGATCTCGCGGGAATCGCTGATGCTGTTGATGCCGCTGACGATAGTGCAGAACACGATCGGCGCGATCATCATCTTGACCAGCTTGACGAAGCCGTCGCCAAGCGGCTTCAGCGCGGCACCAAACTCAGGCCACAGATGGCCCGTGAGGACACCCAGCATCAGGCCAATCAGCACCTGGACATAGAGAATCCGGTAGAATGGCTTCCCCGCCGGCGTGTTCGGGTGCCCGACCAGCGCTTGCTTGTGCATTCTCGTTTCTCCCATGGCTCTGATTTTTCTTGATGGCTTCGAAGGCGGCGGGCTTCAGGCCGCCAGCACCGAATGAGGCACGTGCGATCGACGGGCGAAGACATGGCCCTCGAAAATTCGCCGGGCCGTCCGCTGCACCCGGGCAATTGGGCCGGGCTCCAGCCGAACGACGAGCTGGCCCGAGGGATGGGCGAGCGTGATCGGCACCGGCAGCGCCAGCGGCCCGACCATCTCTGCGGCGATCGTTCCGGGCGTCACGCAAGCAGTCGCGATCGCGACAGCGCCGGTCACCGACAGCGCGCTATGGCAGTCATGCGGCATGAAGTACCGGATGTTCAACGCCGCCTCGCCCGCAGGCGCCATCAGAACCGGCTTCGGGATCACCATTGTCGCGGAGTTCGGAAAACCCATCCGGCGTCCCGCCTCGATGCGCAAGTTCTCTAGACACGCGCGGAAGCCGCTGTCGGTGAAGCCCGAGGGCGCCTCACGGCCGGTGCAGCCCAGATCCGCCGCGCCGACCAGCATGACCGGCATCGCCGCGTCGATGCAGGTCACGTCGATCCCTTCGATGCAGTCGACCGGACGTCCCGTCGGCAGCAGGCGACCGGTGCGTGCGCCGGCGGCGTTGGGGAAGGACAGTTCGATGGGCGCGGCCGTTCCCGGTACGCCGTCGATCCGCGCCTCGCCCTCGTAAGTCACCCGCCCGCCGGGGGTGGCAACGGTCGCATCAATCAGCTTGCCGGTGTTGACATTGTGGACACGCACATGGGTGCGATCCGCAGTAGCGGCGACCAACCCGGCTTCGATTGCGAACGGCCCCACCGCCGCCAGCATATTTCCGCAGTTCGGCGAGGTGTCGACGACCCCTTCACGAACACGGACCTGCGCAAACAGGTGGTCAACATCGGCGCCGGGTACCGAGGCCGGCCCAATGATCGCGACCTTGTTGATAACGGCATTGCCGCCGCCGATTCCATCGATTCCAAGATCGTGCCCACCTCCCATCACGGACAACAGGATCGCGTCGCGTAACCTGGGATCGGCCGGAAGATCGCGGGCGAGGAAGAACGGCCCGCGCGAGGTACCCCCACGCATTACCACACAGGGGATGGCAATCTGATCGTTCATGGACCTCTTCCGTTCGGCGACGTCTTCGCTCGACCAGAACATCCTCCCTCTGAACTCTTTTGTGAAATGCAAATATCCGATGTATTATTCCGCATATCGATATAATGGAGGCTGCCATGAACGCAGAACTGCTCGACCTCAAGGCGTTCATCACGGTCGCGGAGACGGGAAGCTTTGTTCGCACTGCCAAGGCGCTGAACCTGTCTCAGCCGGCGCTCAGCCGACGCATTCAGAAGCTGGAAGAAAGCCTCGGTGCGCCGTAGCTCGAGCGGTCGACGCGCCACGTCAATCTCACCATGACGGGCCGTGACTTCCTGGCGAAGGTGCGCCGCCTCATCGACGAGTTTGAGACCTCGGTGCTCGCCATCCATGATATCGGCGCGCGAAGTTCAGGCCTAGTCTCGGTGGCTGCGGTGCCGACAGCAGTATTCTATTTTCTGCCGCGTGCGATCGGCCGGTTTGCCGAAGCCTATCCGCGCATTCGCATCCGGATTCTGGACATCGGTGCCAATGAGGGACTGGAAGCGGTCGCGCGCGGAGAAGCCGATTTCGGCATCAATTTCATTGGTGCTTCGCATGCCGAGATTGACTTTGAAAAACTGGTTGAGGATCCTTTCGTCCTGGCCTGCCGTCATGACCATCCGCTGGCGTCACGCAAGCAGGTAAGCTGGTCGGAAATTGTGCCGCACCGGGTGATCACCGTCGGTCGCAACAGCGGCAATCGCGCATTGATCGACAATGCGCTGGCGCGACACGGTCTGCAGCTGAACTGGTCCTATGAAGTCGCTCATCTCTCAGGTTCGCTTGGCCTGGTCGAAGCGGGACTGGGCATTGCCGTGCTACCGAAGCTCGCGACTCCCGCTGCCGATCATCCGATCATTCACACCATTCGGTTGATCGAGCCGGAAGTGTCGCGGACGATCGGAATCGTGCGCAGGCGCGGGGCGACACTACCCCTCATGCCAGCCAATTTCTCAAGATGCTGCTCGAGGCATGGCGTTCGCCTTCCCGGACCAGCGGGCAAGGCAAGGCGCGATCCCGATCCGCTGAGGCAAGTTCGCATGCCATTTCAACAGGGCTGAAGGGGAAACGCTGACAGTTTGCCGCTAAGCGGTGCAAGTCCGTTCCCCGACGAACCTGAGCTCGTGGATCAGCCGCCCGTATCCTTCAGAGACATTTTGGCTCCCGCAGCCGGAGCGCCGCGGCGTTGCAAGCCGGCTGCGTTGCGTTCAGTCCTCATACCGCTTACAACAGCTGAGACTTTCGCTGGCGGCGAGCGGGTGTGTGGAGCTGCGCATGGGCAGGCCAAGCCAGAACGCACAAGGCGAATTGATCGCTGCGAATTGATGCGGCGATTGGATCGATACGCGGGTTAAGCATCTCCGCGAGGCTCTATCCCACGACATTGGTCTGACAACATGGCGCTAGATCAGACTTCCGCCATGCGCTAGTGTTTTATACGACCGGCTAAAAACACCGGTCGTTTGAGGGAGAAAAACGTGAGATCCAAGTTTATTGGCGCAGTATCATTGGCGGTCGCTGCGGTTGGGCTTTTCGCCGCCACTGCACCCGCCTTTGCGCAGCAGAAGACGATTACGGTCTGGTGGGGCAAGGGCTTCTATCGCTCCGAAGACGACGCGCTGATCGAGACGATCAAGAAGTTCGAAGCCAAGACCGGCATCAAGGTCGAATTGTCGCAATACGCGATCCAGGACATGATTCCGAAGACCGTCGCGGCGCTCGATGCCGGCACCGTGCCCGATGTTGCCTACTCCGACTCCTATGACGTGCAGGCGCAGGGCAAGTGGGCATACGAGGGCAAGCTCGAGGACCTCACGGATGTCATGGAGCCGATCAAGGGCCGGTTCGTGCAGAACACGCTGGACGCGTCGATCCTCTACAACGATGTGACCAAGAAGAAGGCCTATTACGGCTTCCCACTGAAGCAGCAGAGCATGCATGTCCAGATCTGGAACGACATGCTGGAAAAGGCCGGCTTCAAGCAGAGCGACATTCCGACCGATTGGACGGGCTATTGGTCGTTCTGGTGCGACAAGGTGCAGCCGGCGATCCGCAAGGCGACCGGCCAGCGCATCTATGCCGTAGGCCAGCCGATGGGCGTGGAATCCACCGATGCCTTCCAGTCGTTCTACACCTTCATGGACGCCTACCACGTCAAGCTGGTCGACGACGACGGCAAGCTGCTGGTCGATGATCCCAAGGTCCGCGAGAACCTGATCAAGGCGATGAAGGACTACACCGACACGTACATCAAGGGCTGCACGCCGCCGTCCTCGACGACGTGGAAGGATCCTGACAACAACGTTGCCTTCCACAACAAGACGATCGTGATGACCCACAACTTCACGATCTCGATCGCGGCGAAGTGGTTCGAGGACTCGCAGAACCAGGCCCTCACCCAGGAACAGCGCGACGCCGGCAAGAAGGCCTATGAGCAGGACATCATCACGGCGTCCTTCCCCAAGGCGCCGGATGGTTCGACCATCCGCTACCGCTCCGACGTCAAGACCGGGCTGATCTTCACCGCGGCCAAGAACAAGGCCGAGGCCAAGCAGTTCATCAGCTTCCTGCTCCAGGAAGAGAACGTCCGTCCCTATATCGAGGGCGCGCTCGGCCGCTGGTTCCCAGTGACGAAGGAAAGCCAGGAAAGCCCGTTCTGGCAGGCTGACAAGCACCGCAAGGCAGTCTACACGCAGTTCAAAGGCGGCACCGCCGCGTTCGACTTCACCAAGAACTGGAAGTTCACGATTCTCAACAACGAGAACGTGTGGGCCAAGGCGATGAACCGGGTAGTAAGCGAGAAGGTTCCGGTCGATAAGGCCGTCGACGAACTGATTGCCCGCATCAAGCAGGTCGCGGGTTAAGTCATCCGCCCCTCTCCCCGCGTTGCGGGGAAAGGTATAAGAACAACACCGGCCGCGTTTCGCGGCCGGCTTCTCTTTGAAGAGTTCGAAAAGAATGGCGATCACGCTTTCTGGCGATCAGGCAATTCCCGGCCCGCCTCTGTCGTCGCGGCTGACCCCGGCGCAGGTCTGGGGCATCGTGCTGCTCGCGCCCTACCTGCTCGTTTTTCTCGCCTTCGTTGTCTATCCCGTCTGTTACGGGCTGTGGCTGGCGCGCGCTCCGGCGAACTACGTCGCGCTGTACAACGACCCGATCTTCGCCCGCGCCGCGGTCAACACGCTGATCTTCCTGGTCATCGGCATCAATATCAAGATGCTGATCGCGCTGTTCTTGTCCGGCTTCTTCGCCCAGCAGCGCACCTGGATCAAATGGCTCTCGGTGATCTTCATCCTGCCCTGGGCGGTGCCGTCGATCCCGACCATCCTGTCGGTACGCTTCATGCTCAATCCGGAATGGGGCATGATCAACCACCTCATCTTCTCCTTCACCGGCGATGACGGCCCGAACTGGCTGAACGATCCGACCGTGGCGCTGAGCATGGCGATCGCCGTGCACATCTGGAAGTCGCTGCCGTTCTGGACGCTGATCCTGATCACCGGCCGGCTTGCGATCTCGCACGATCTGTTCGAGGCCGCCGAGGTCGACGGCGCGAGCTGGTGGCAGAAATTCCGCTACATCACCTGGCCGTCGATGCAGACGCTGTACGTCACCTGCACGCTGCTCTCGATGATTTGGACGCTCGGCGATTTCAACAGCGTCTATCTGCTCACCGGCGGTGGCCCGGCCGACCTCACGCACGTGCTGTCGACGCTCGGCATCCGCTATCTCCGGCTCGACCAGCTCTCGCTGGCGATGGCGTCGATCGTCTGTGCGATGCCGTTCGTCCTGCCGCTCGTGTACTTCATGATGAAACGGTTGTCGCGATGAAGCTCCCCGGCGTAAGCGAATTTTCTTGGCGTGACGTCGCGACCGAAGCGCGGCTGCTGCTGATCGGCATCCCCGTCTTCCTGTGGACGATGATCCCGATCTATCACATGTTCCTGTTCGCGATCTCCCCGAAGGAGGACGCGTTCTCGGGCAAGCTGTGGCCGGATCATCCGACGCTGCATAACTTCGAGATCGTGTTCAAGCAGCAGCATTACTTTCTGCGCGACTTCTACGTTCAGTTCTGGAATTCGACGGTGATCGCCGTCTCCGTCGGTGTGCTGACGCTGTTCATCGCGACCGCGGCGGCGTTCTCGATCTCACGGCTGAAGGTGCCGGGCGGACGCGCCGTGCTGAACCTCGCGCTGTTCACCTATTTCATCCCAGCGGCGTTTCTCGCCGTGCCGATGTACCGCACCATGGGCAATTACGGCCTGCTCAACAATCACTGGTCGCTGATCCTGGCTATGGTGACGATCGCCAGCCCCTACGCGATCTGGGTGCTCAAGCAGGCTTCCGACAAGCTGCCGGTCGAGCTGGACGAGGCCGCCGTGATGGACGGCGCGACGACGCTGCAGATCTTCCGCCTGGTCTACCTGCCGCTGATGATGCCTTCGCTGGTCGCGATCGGCACCTACGCGGTGCTGCTCGCGTGGAACGAATATCTCTACGCGTTCCTGCTGCTCTCCAACGACCGTGAGATCACCCTGCCCGTCGCGCTCGGCAATTTCCTCGCCGCCGACGATTCGCCTTGGGAACTGTTGATGACGACCGGCTTCATCTACGCGCTGCCACCGGCCGCGGTCTATTACGCCTTCCGCCGCTACATGGTGGGCGGACTCACGGCGGGTGCGGTGAAGTCGTAAGCGTGCACGTTCGTCATTCCGGGACGGTGCTTCAGCACCGGACCCGGAATCTCGAGATTCTCAGGTGCGCAATTGCGCACCTGAGTTCGATGCTTCGCATCGCCCCCCGGAATGACGATCGGCTCACAGCGGCGCCGCGCTCTCGCCCTGTGAGCTCGACAGTTTCGAGGCGAGCGAGGCGATGACGATGACCACTGCGATCAGGGCGATCACCAGCGTGCAGATCGCGTTGATCTCCGGCTTCACCCCGAGCCGCACCTCCGAATAGATGCGGATCGGCAAGGTCGCCGAGCCGGGGCCGGTGGTGAAGCTCGCGATCACGAGATCATCGAGCGACAGCGTGAACGCCAGCATCCAGCCGGCAACGATCGCCGGCGCGATCAGCGGCAGCGTGACGGCCGCGAACGCGCGGACGGGGTCGCAGCCGAGATCCATTGCGGCCTCCTCCAGCGAGCGATCGAGCGAGCCGAGGCGGGACTGCACCACCACGGCGACGAAGCACATCGTCAGCGTGGTGTGGGCGATCGTCACCGTCCAGAAGCCGCGCTCGGCGTTGAGCGCGACGAACAGCAGCAGCAGCGACAATCCGGTGATCACCTCCGGCATCACCAGCGGCGCATAGAGCATGCCGGAGAACAGCGTACGTCCGCGGAAGCGTTCACCACGCGACAGTGCGACCGCGGCGAGCGTGCCGAGCAGCGTGGCAATGGTCGCGGACGAGACCGCAACCCGCAGGCTCATCCAGGCCGCCTCGATCATGGCGCGGTCATTGAAGAACTCGTGATACCAGCGCAGCGACCACCCACCCCACACCGTCACCAGACGCGAGGCGTTGAAGGAATAGATGACGAGGATGAGGATCGGCAGGTAAAGGAACGCCAGCCCGAGCGCCAGCGAGGCGATGTTGAAGCGGGAGAGACGGGAGAGCTTGCGCATCGCCTCACCGCCATTGTTCCAGCTGCCGCTTCTGGAGCCGCTCATACAGCAGCAGCGGTAGCAGCAGCATCACCAGCAGCACGATGGCCGCCGCGGACGCGACCGGCCAGTCCTTGTTGGTGAAGAATTCGAGCCAGAGGGTCTGGCCGATCATCAGCGAGTTGGACCCGGCCAGGAGATCCGGGATGACGAATTCGCCGACAATCGGGATGAAGCACAAGAGCACGCCGGCGCCGACGCCGGGCAGCGACAGCGGGAATGTGACGAGCCAGAACACCTGCCACGGCGGCGCGCCGAGATCGCCGGCCGCCTCCTCCAGCGCCCGCTCCATCTTCGCGAGCGTGGCATAGAGCGGCAGGATCATGAACGGCAAATAGGAATAGACGATGCCGATATACATCGCGCTGTCCGTGGAGAGCCACACCACGGGCTGGCTGACTAGATGCAGTGCCAGCAGGATCTGATTGAGCAGGCCATCGTGCTGGAGGATGTTGATCCAGGCATAGATGCGTATCAGGAACGAGGTCCAGAACGGCACGATCACCAGCACCATCGCCACCGCCTGCCAGCGCTTCGGCAGCCGCGCCATGCCATAGGCGATGGGGTAACCGATCAGGAGCAGGAGCGCGGTCGCCGTGACCGCGACGATGAGACTGCGCACATAAGCGAATACGTAGATGTCGTCGGAGATCAGCAGCCTGAAATTGTCAATCGACAACGCAGCAAGGGCTGTCTTCAGCGCTTCCCATCCCGCCGTCACGTCGAACACGGGCTCGTAAGGTGGCTGAGCAATCGCGGTCTGCGACAGGCTGATCTTCAGCACGAAGGCGAACGGCACCAGGAAGAACAGCGCCATCCAGACGTAAGGCGCGATGGCAGCAAAACGCGCCGGCCGCGCGAAGATGCGGCGGGAGCTCATGACGGCAGCACCACGCAGTCGTCGGGCGTGAACCAGGCGATGACTCTCTGGTTCACACTGTAGGCATCGACGTCGAGGCGCGCGCTGTTGACGACTGAAGCTTGCACCATTCCGCCGTCGTCGAGCTTCACCTTATAGGTGGTGGTGCCCCCGAGATAGCTGATGTCGGCGATCACGCCGTCCAGACTGTTGATCGCCGTTTCACGGCCGGCCTCAAACACCGGCCCGCGGCGTGCGAGCTTGACCTTCTCGGGCCGGATTGCGACCGACAGTTTCGTCTTGCCCACCGGCTCGCGCGGCTCGGCCGCCACCAGCGTGCCCGCTTCACGGGTGGCGATCACCAGGCGATGCCCGTCGCGCAGCCTGAACTCGCCGTCGAACAAATTGATGTCGCCGACGAACTCGGCGATCCAGCGCGAGCGCGGCGCCTCGTAAAGCTCGCGCGGGGTCGCGACCTGCGCGAGCTTGCCGGCGTTCATTACACCGATCCGGCTCGCCATCGTCATCGCCTCTTCTTGGTCGTGGGTGACCATGATGAAGGTCATGCCGAGCCGGCGCTGCAGCTCCATCAGCTCGGCTTGCGTGCTCTCGCGCAGCTTCTTGTCAAGCGCGGCGAGGGGCTCGTCGAGCAGCAAAAGCTGCGGTCGGCGGGCCAGCGCACGGGCGAGCGCGACGCGCTGGCGCTGGCCACCGGAGAGCTGGTCCGGCTTGCGTTTCTCCAGCCCCTCGAGCTTCACCAGCGCGACCATCTCCGCAACGCGCGCGGCAATGTCGGCGCGCGCCATACCGGCGCGCTTCAGGCCGAACGCGATGTTGTCGCGCACCGACAGATGCGGAAACAGCGCGTAGCTCTGGAACATCATGTTGATCGGACGCTCGTGCGGCAAGGCCTGCGCGATATCCTTGCCCCCGAGCAGGATGCGCCCCTCGTCCGGCGCCTCGAAACCGGCGAGCATGCGCAGGAGCGTGGTCTTGCCGCAGCCGCTCGGACCAAGCAGCGCGAAAAACTCGCCGGCCCTGATGTCGAGCGACACGCCGTCCACGGCACGGAACGTCCCGAAGTTCTTGGTGACGCTCTCAATGCGCAGCAACGGCTGCCCGGCCACCGGATGTTGATCTCCGCTGGCCGCATTGGCCGCGGCGTCTGGTCTGGGCAACTCGTCCGTCATGTTCCCTGCCAACCCCGATTCCGCCGCACGCTAGCGGCCGATCGTGCCTAGCTCAACCGGTTCGGTATGAATCGTTCACACCCGCCATGAACGCGGCCAGCGCGTCGCGATCCGCCGCGGACATGGTCAGCCCAAGCTTGGAACGGCGCCACAGGATGTCCTCTGGGAAGCGCGCCCATTCGTGGGTCATGAGATAGCGCACCTCGGCCGCGGTCAGCTCGGGACCGAAGGCGGGGCCGAGCTCTTCACGGCTCTTGGCCTCGCCGAGCACCGCCGCTAACCGCGAGCCGTAGGCGGCAACCAGCCGCTGGGCCTGCGGCTCCGAAAGAAAGCGCCAGCGGTCGCGCGCGAGATCGACCTCGGTATCAAAACGATTCCAGGCAAAATCCCCACCGGGCAGCGCTGCGCCGGCGGTCCAGCGCGGCGACATCGGATAGAACCGCGCCAACTTCGTCACCGCCCTCTCCGCGCGCAGGCGCGACGTCGTAATGTCGCCGCCGAACATCGTGATCAACGGCGCCTTCCGCCTGCTCGCGTGGAACAGCGTCGTGCCATCACATCCGCGTGCGGACGCCAGCGTCAGGTTGACGCCGGAGACCGCCCGGACCACGTCCGACGGGGTAACGCGCTCGCGGAAATAGCGGCTGACCGCCTCGCAGAGATAGCTGACATCGGCCCCAGGCATCGCCACGATCGCGGGATCGCCGGTGAACTCACGCGTGACCGTGCCGATCAGGGTGAAGTCGCGCTCGAAGGGCCGGGCAAAGATCAGCCGTCCATCGTTGTTCTGCAAGACGTAGACGTGATCGGATTCGAACAGCCGCGGCACGATGATCTGGCTCATCTGCACGGCGGCCATGGTGAGCAACGGCTGCCGCAGCACAGTCTCCGCCACCATGGACGTCCAGGCCCCGGTCGCGTTGGCCAGCGCCCGGGCCGTGATCGTGCGGCGGTGGCCCCGATCGACCACCGCAAGCCGCCAGGTGTCGGTTCGATCGGCGCGGACGCAACGCGCGCCGGTCCGGATCACCGCGCCACGCTCGGCGGCATCGAGCGCCGTGACCACCACCAGGCGGGAATCATCGACGACGCAATCCGAATATTCGAACGCCGTGCCGAACGGACGCTTCAGCGCGTTGCCCACCGGATGATGCGTGATGTCGAGGGTTGTCGCGACGGGCAGTCCGCTCCGGCTGGAGAGGCTGTCATAAAGGAATAGGCCGGCGCGCAGCAGCCATGGCGGACGTTCGTGCGAATGGGCGGGAATGACGAACTGCATCGGCCGGACCAGATGCGGCGCGATCCTGAGCCAAGTCCGCCGCTCCATCAGCGCCCGGCGCACCCGCCAGAAGCCGCGCCGTTCCAGAACCGACAGATCGCCATGGATCAGCCGCGGCGTCGCCGACGACGCCCCGGCGCCGAGATCGCCCTGCTCGAACAGGACGACCCGCAGACCGCGGCCAGCCGCATCGCGCGCGAGGCTGACACCGTTCAGGCCGCCGCCGATGATCGCAAGGTCGTAATCCGCCATGAGCCGACGAGAAGGAGCGAAGCGCCCCATCATCATTAGCCGGTCTTGAGCGCAAGCTCCATGACCTCAGCGCGGCCGACGAGGCCGGCATATTTCCCGATCGGCAGCGGCTTGCCGAGCAGATAGCCCTGCACGCCGTCGCACCCCTCCTTGGCAAGGAAGGCGAGCTGGTCGGTGGTCTCGACGCCCTCGGCGATGATCGACATTTCGAGGCCGTGGCCGAGATCGATCACGGCGCGCACGATTGCCGCCGATTGCGGGTTGCGGCCAAGATTGATGATGAAGGCGCGGTCGATCTTGATCTTGTCGAACGGGAACGCCTGGAGATAGCTCAGGGAGGAATAGCCGCTGCCGAAATCGTCCATGGAGATGCGCACGCCGAGCGCCTTCAGCCGGCGCAGCAACGCAAGGCCTCGATCAAAGTCCTCGATCAGCACGCCCTCGGTGATCTCCAGCTCGAGCCGGCCGGGTGCAAGGCCGGTCTCGATCAGGATCGAATGGACGAGGCCAACCACGTCACCGTGCATGAACTGCGCCGGCGACAGATTGACGGCGACCTGGAGCGGTTTTGGCCAGGACGCCGCCTCACGGCAGGCCTCGCGCAGGATCCACTCGCCCATTTCGACGATCAGGCCGCTCTCTTCCGCGATCGGGATGAATTCGGCCGGCGAGACCTGACCACGCACCGGATGCTGCCAGCGCGCCAATGCCTCGAAGCCGATGATCTCGCTCTCGGCGACGCTGTCGCCGGCGGCGCCCTGCGGCTGGAAGGCGAGCGAGAGCTCGCCATTCTTGATCGCCATCGACAGGTCCTGGTGCAGCACGCGGCGATCGCGGATCTGCTGGTCCATCTCCGGCTGGTAGAGGCTGATCGTGCCGCGCGACTTCTGCTTGGCGCGGAACAGCGCCGCGCCGGCATTGGCAAGCAGCGAGGCGCCGTCGGCGCCATTGTGCGGGAAGACCGACATGCCAGTGGTGATACCGGCGCGAACCGGCCGGCCATCGATCTGGAATTCCCGGGCGACGGCTTCGCCGATCTGCTGCGCCAGCGCCATTCCGGCGTCCGGCTGCTTGCCGTCGATGATGAGACCAAATTCGTCGCCCGACAGACGCGCCACCACGCCGCCGCGCGCGGAGTCCTGGAGCCGCTGGGCCACCTCGATCAGGAGCTTGTCGCCGAGCGCATGGCCGAAGACATCGTTGACCTCCTTGAGGCCGTCGAGGTCCACGCACAGGACGGCAAACTCCTCGACCGTGCCTTGGCAGGCCTCGATCATCTGGGTCAGCGCCTGGAGGAAGGCGGCGCGGTTCGGCAGATCGGTGAGGCCGTCGTGATAGGCCATGTGCGCCATGCGCGACTCGGTCTGCCGGCGATCGGTGACGTCCTCATGGGTCTTGATCAGATATTGCGGCTCGCCGGCATCGCTCAACACGGTGGCGCGGCGTGTTAGGAACAGGCGCAAGCCGTCCTTGGTGGAGATCGGATGCTCTTCGGTGATCATCCCGCGCTTCTTGATTGCGGCCTCGTCGCGCGCGATGATCAGCTTGGCTTCCTTGGGATTGAAGATATCCGCGGCAGTCAGGCCCGTGGCTTCCTCGCGCCTGCGGTTGAGAATCGTCTCGGCGCTGCGGTTGGCGAGCAAATAGCGGCCGTCCTTGACTTGCTCGACGATCAGCGCCACCGGGATGTTGTCGACCACGAGCTCGAGGAACTTCTTGGTGCTCTCCAGTTCCTGCGACAGCGAGCGGCGGTCGGTGATGTCCTCGAATACCAGCAGCAGGAATCCGGGCCTGTTGCTTTCATTGCGGACCGCGATCCGGATCGAGGCGACCATGCGCTGCTCCCCGCCTCGCTCGACCTCGAAGTCGTTGCGGAATTGCCCGTCCGGCGAGTTGAGCGCGGCCTGGTCGGTCGCCTCGATCGTGGCCGCCGAGGCGGGCGAAAACAATTCACGCGCATTCTTGCCGACCACGTGATCCCGCGAGAAGCCCCAGAAGCGCTCATAGGCGGTGTTCGCGAAGATGTAGCGGCCGTCCTCGATGCTCTTCGCGGCAACACAGGCCGGCACATTGTCCAGCACGGTTTCCAGGAACTGCTTGGTGGAGGCGAGCTGTTGTGAAAGCCGGCGCTGTTCGCTGACGTCGAGATGCGTCGCCACCGAGCCGCCGTTCGGCAGCACGTAAAATTTCACCAGGATGGCCCGTCCACCCGGCAGTTCGGTGATCAAACCGTTGCTGCTTGCCGCCTTCTCGTAGAACTCGTCAACGGAGGCGCCGCCGAGCACCCCGCGCTTGCGTCGCAGCTCGAGGAGTTCGGAGCCGTTCATGTTGGCCCGGATATCCGACCGCGTCAGGCCATAGATCTCGAGATAGCGGTCGTTGCAGAAGATGACGCGCCGCTGCGCATCCGTCATCACCACGCCCTGGTTGAGATTGTTCATTGCCGAGGAGACGAAGGCATTGCGCCGCATCTGCGAACGCCTGGTCCGCCGCAGCGAGGAATGGATCCATAGCGCGATCGCGGCGAGGAACGAGCAGACGACGATGCTCGCGATCAGGCCTTCCCAGATCACGTTGGGATCGAGCTTGGCGAGATCGCCCGGAGCGGTGAAGCTGTCCGACAGCGCAAAGGCGCGCGCAGGGCCGACCGCGCCGGCCAGGCACACGACAGCCTGCACAGCAATCGGAAGCGCACTGCCCACGTGCCAGTTTTTCTCAGCCATCCGCCACCCGCGATTTCAACGCCGGATTGTCTGGCTTCGCGGGTTTGGATCGGGTAAACGCCTGTACGCGCAACGGAAAAATGTGACGCGAAACACGGCAATTGCCCTGACATGATAAATGCTTCCTTAATGGAAAACGGCCGCGCGCCGTCGCTTCAAGCCCCACTGCCACCGGCCTTTCCAACTGACGTCCTGCACGACCATGGATAGGGTCGATTGCGTCGTCATCGGAGCCGGCGTCATCGGCCTCGCGGTGGCTCGAAGGCTCGCTCAGACCGGGCGCGAGGTCGTCGTGCTCGAGGAAGCCGAGGCCATCGGCACCGTCACCTCCTCGCGCAACAGCGAGGTGATCCATGCCGGCATCTACTACCGCGCCGGGAGCTGGATGGCGCGCATGTGCGTCGGCGGCAAGCAGGCGCTGTACCGCTACTGCGCCGAGCGCGGTATCCCGCACAAGAATTGTGGCAAGCTGATCGTCGCCACCAACGCAAAAGAGACCGAGAAGCTGCAATCGATCAAGGCGCATGCCGAAGCCAACGGCGTGCTCGACATGCAACTGCTTTCGGGCGAAGCCGCACGCGCGCTGGAGCCGGCGCTCGCCTGCGACGCCGCGCTGCTGTCGCCGTCGACCGGCATCATCGACAGTCACGCCTACATGCTCTCGCTACGCGGCGAAGCCGAGGAGGCCGGCGCGGCCTTCGCGTTCCACACGCCGCTGGTCCGTGCCAAGGCTGCCGCCGACGGCATCGAGATCGAGGCCGGCGGTGAGGCGCCGATGACGCTGCAATGCAGCCTTCTCGTCAACGCCGCGGGGCTCTCGGCGACGAATGTGGCGCGTAATATCGACGGCATGCCCCTGGACCGGATTCCGCCGGCCTATCTCGCCAAGGGAAATTACTTCAGCTGCAGTGCCAGGGCGCCGTTCTCGCGCCTGATCTACCCGGTGCCCGAGCCTGGCGGGTTGGGGGTGCACCTGACGCTGGACATGGCGGGGCAGGCCCGCTTCGGCCCCGACGTCGAATGGATCGAGACCATCAATTACGAGGTCGATCCGGCACGCGCCGAGCGCTTCTATCCCGCGATCCGCAAATACTGGCCGACGCTGCCCGACGGGGCGTTGATGCCGAGCTATTCAGGCATTCGCCCGAAGATCGTGCCGCCGGCGGTGGCGACGCAGGATTTTCTGATGCAGGGCCCGCGCGATCACGGCGTGGCAGGCTTGATCAACCTGTTCGGCATCGAATCGCCGGGACTGACGTCGTCGCTCGCAATCGCAGATCACGTCGCTGAGCTCGCGGACATCTAGAGCGTTTCGAGCAAAGCGGATACCGGTTTGCGTCAAGAAAATGCGTCGAAGCAAAAGGCTGACGCCGCACAATTTGCACGACGCGCGCTCCTTGCAGCAGGGATGAGCGCAAAGGCGCTCATCCCTGCCTAAGGAGTACGATCAACTCTACGCTGTTGCGGGGGTCACTAGTGGAGCGTGTCGCCTTGCTTCAGACGCTCGATCTGGTCCTTGACCATCAACTTCCGGCGCTTCAACTCAACAATTTGCAGGTCGTCTGTTGAAAGGTGCACGAGAGCTTCGTGCAATTCGTTTTCGAGAAGTTTGTGCTTCCGTTCCAATTCAACAAGATGTGCCTGAATTGTCATTCGAAACCTCCTCGGTAGGGTTGAACCTCAGGATTCGATCCGGACGAGGGAAGTCTACATCACCGATTCGTTCTGTCGATGGGTATCCGTGGTTGCGCCGTCATTTTTGAAAATTCATATGTAACGAAGCGTGAGTAAGGGAACCACGCAGGAAAAATCCATGATATCAATGCGCTTGCACAGCGCCGGGGCGACCCGCAGAAATATGTGACGGGAGATCGGCGGGCGACGGCCGCAGATCGCTTGCGGTCACGACGCGCAAGGACGATAATTTCCACAGGGCATCCACAGCCCAGATCTCACGGCTATCGGTTTTCGGCCACCGCAGACATGACCAATGAAGACGAGCGTGAGCTCGAAGCCGAGCTCACCCGGTTGCAGCAGGAACACCGAGACCTCGATGCGGCGATCGATGCACTGCATCAGTCGCCCGCCCCCGACCTGTTGCGTTTACAACGGTTGAAGAAGCGCAAGCTGTTGTTGCGCGACCGCATCGCCTTCATCGAAGACCAGATCACGCCCGACATCATCGCCTGATCCGCAAGGCGGCCTTGCGGCGGCTTGCGGGTGCGTGAATCCGCTTGACTCAAAGAGAACAAAATAGGAACATTCTGACTTCCAACGCCCCAGGAAACGCCAAGGACAACGCAGATGTCGGCAACCGCCCTTCTCGACAACAGCCATTATGAACAAGCCTGCGATCAGGCGATCGCGATGTGCGACGGCAATCTGCGCAGCACCATCAAGGCGCTGATCATGGCCAATGAATATCTGGAAGCCGAGCTGGAGGAATTGCAGGCGGCGATTTCCGCCGGGTGCGTTCCGGAGATCTCGCCCGGCAAGATGCGAAGCAAGAGCAGCGCCGCCTGAGTTCAACATCGGAGCAACGCCATGTCGGATGTAACCTACTACGTTGCAATGCCCTTCCTGATCGATGCTGACGGATCGCTCGTCGCGGGCGCCGCAGAGGAGTGCCAGAGCTCGACGGCCGCCTTGCGGCGCGCCGAAATCCTATCGCGCGGCGCTGGTCACATCGGCGCGATCGCGTTTAGCCGCAGCGGCGATCCCATGACCGGCGAATTCGGCGACGCCACATTGCTGCGCATTTCGGCAATGTGCCGCAAGATCTCGCCGCGCTTTAGAATTAGCTCCCGGCCAGCCTGGTCCGCGGCTCGTGCCGCCGGCACGCCTTGCGCACATACATGGCGGCGTCGGCTTCCTCGAGGGCGCGGCCTGCGTCGGACTGCGCCCCCAGCAACGCGACGCCGGCGGAGGCGCCCGCAGCCACATGCTGGCCCCGAAAGGTGAAGGACAGTTCGTCGATCGCCTGCTCGAACGAGGCGGCCTTCGCTTTGGCGTCGGTCTCGCTGAGATTCCACAGCAGCAGCGCGAACTCGTCGCCGCCAAGGCGGCCGACCACGTCCGAGGCGCGGACCTGCCGCGTCAGCGTCGCGGCAATCGCCTTGAGCACTTCGTCGCCGGCCGCGTGTCCGAAGGAATCGTTGATCGGCTTCAGCCGATCGACGTCGAGCACGATCAGCGCGCCGCTGGCGCGGTAGCGCTTCATGTAGGCGATGGCGCGGTTGAGCTCGCGCTCGAAGCCGCGCCGGTTCGGAATCTCGAGCAGGAAATCGGTGTCAGCGGCCGCTTCGAGCTCCGCGACCCGCCGCTCCGCCGCCTTGAGCTTGCTCCGCAAGCCGCGGATGGTCGCCTTGATGCTCTCCGTGGCGCCATTGGCCTGCGTTCGGCGCCGCGACGGCCTGGCCGGAGGCTTGGCAGCGGCTTTGGAACGGCTGGCGCTGGTCTTCCGGCCCTTTTCGGCCTTCGCAGCACTCGCCCTTTTTGGTTTCTTCATGGGCATCCTGCTCAATGAAGGCTTGCGGGGATTCACCAAGACAGGATAGTGCATTCCCTTCTCCTTGCCACCGCCTTGCGAGCCGCCGGCCGGAACCTTTAATCTGGCCTATCTTTCTGTTTTCCGGGCACAATTGACGTCATGACCGCGCCGATCGCCATCATCATGGGAAGCCAGTCGGATTGGGACACGATGCGGCATGCCGCCGACACGCTTGCCGCGCTCGGCGTCGCCGCCGACACCCGCATCGTTTCGGCCCATCGCACGCCCGATCGCCTGTTTGCCTTCGCCAAAGGCGCCAAGGCGGCGGGATACAAGGTCATCATCGCCGGCGCTGGCGGCGCCGCGCATCTGCCCGGCATGGCGGCGGCGCTGACGGAGCTGCCGGTGTTCGGCGTGCCCGTCGAATCGAAGACGCTCAAAGGCCTCGATTCGCTGTATTCGATCGTTCAGATGCCCGCGGGTATCCCGGTGGGCACCCTGGCCATCGGCAAGGCCGGTGCGATCAACGCCGCGCTGCTGGCAGCTTCCGTGCTGGCGCTGTCCGACCCCGCCCTGTCCGGTCGGCTTGCCGCCTGGCGCAAGGCGCAGACCGAGGCAGTTGCCGAGCGCCCGGAGGACAAGGCGTGACTGACGCAAAGCAGGTGACGCTGAAGCCGGGCGACACCATCGGAATCCTCGGCGGCGGACAATTGGGCAGGATGCTGGCGATGGCTGCGGCGCGGCTCGGGCTGCGCTGCCAGGTATTCTCGCCCGATCCGGATTCGCCGGCCTTCGACGTTGTCCTCAATGCGACCTGCGCCGAATACGCCGATGTCGAGGCGCTCGAGCTGTTCGCAAACGACGTCGACGTCATCACCTACGAATTCGAGAACGTGCCGGCGGCCGCCGCGATGGTGCTGGATGCGCGCCGCCCGGTGCTGCCCAACCGCAAGATCCTCGAGACCACCCAGGACCGACTGGCCGAGAAGGATTTTGTCACCCGGCTCAGCATCGGCACCGCCGCTTACGCCGACGTCACCTCGGTGGCTTCGTTGCGCGAGGCGATCGTCAGGATCGGCCTTCCAGCCGTGCTTAAAACCCGCCGCTTCGGTTATGACGGCAAGGGCCAAGCCATCATCCGCGAGGGCGACGATATCGCCAAGGTGTGGACCAGTCTCGCCACCAAATCGGCGATCCTGGAGGCATTCGTGCCCTACGAGCGCGAGATTTCCGTGATCGCCGCCCGCGCGGCGACGGGTCAGGTCGAGTGCTTCGACGTCACCGAGAACGAGCACCGCGACCACATTCTCAAGATATCGCGCGCGCCCGCACCGATCGCGGACTCGCTCGCCGAAGAAGCGCGCAGCATCGCCAGCAAGATCGCCAGCGCGCTCGACTATGTCGGCGTGCTCGCCGTCGAGATGTTCGTGCTCACCAATGGCACCGGACCGAAGGTGCTGGTCAACGAGATCGCTCCGCGCGTGCACAATTCCGGACACTGGACGCTGGACGGCGCGTCCGTGTCGCAATTCGAGCAGCACATCCGCGCCATCGCCGGCTGGCCCCTCGGCAAGCCCGTGCGCCACGGCGAATGCGTCACCATGACCAATCTGATTGGCGACGAGATCAATGACTACGACAAGTGGCTGACCGTCCCTGGCGCCACGGTGCACATCTATGGCAAGGGCGCGCCGCGCCCCGGCCGCAAGATGGGACATGTCACCGAAGTCACGCCGACAAAAGCCAAATGAGAGGACCGCAGCAATCGCTGCGATCCCCTTGCGATCACGCCGTCTTTGCGCCGGCGACGACGCCTGTCGGCTCCTCGCTGAGCCAGCGGTAGATCACCCCGCCTAACGCGCCGCCGATCAATGGCGCGACCCAGAACAGCCAGAGCTGCGACAGCGCCCATCCGCCGACGAACAGCGCGGGGCCGGTGCTGCGCGCCGGGTTCACCGAGGTGTTGGTGACGGGGATACTGACGAGATGGATCATCACCAGCGCGAGCCCGATCGCGAGCGGCGCGAAGCCCGCGGGCGCACGGCCATGGGTGGCGCCCATGATGATGAACAGGAACATCATGGTCATCACCACCTCGGTGAGGAAGCACACGATCATGCTATACTGGCCGGGCGAATGCGCGTCATAGCCGTTCGACGCGAAGCCCTTGGCGACGTCAAATCCGGGCGCCCCGCTCGCGATGACGTAGAGCAGCCACGCGGCAACGATGGCGCCCGCCACCTGTGCGATCACATAGGGCAGGATCTGGCCGGCCGGAAAACGGCCACCTGCGGCGAGGCCGACCGTGACGGCCGGATTGAGGTGGCAACCCGAGATGTGGCCGATCGCATAGGCCATTGTGACGACGCTCAGCCCGAACGCCAGGGACACACCGACCAGTCCAATGCCGACCTGGGGAAAGCCGGCGGCAATGACGGCGCTGCCGCAGCCTGCGAATGTGAGCCAGAAAGTGCCGATGGCTTCGGCGGCGTATTTTTTCATGTCCATGTGTCGTCCCCTGATTTCAAGTTTCCGGAACAAAGCTCCGGAAACGACCCCGCCATGGGCGTCAAATCGCCCAAATCGGGGCCGCACAGAGGTATTTTCGCCGCATTTAATGGCCGAAATTGGCCCGAAACCCCGCATGGCCGGTGGACATCCGCAGTTTTGTCTGATACATCCGCGCGCTCAAGGTTAAGGGCTTGCGCGTTTTGCCATCCCCTTAATTCTTACCAGAATTCAAATCCGATCCACCTGAAGAGGATGCCGCGTGCAGGTTCTCGTCCGCGATAACAATGTCGATCAAGCCCTCAAGGCGCTGAAGAAGAAGATGCAGCGCGAGGGAATTTTCCGCGAGATGAAGCTCCGCGGTCATTACGAGAAGCCGTCCGAGAAGAAGGCCCGCGAAAAGGCCGAAGCCGTGCGCCGCGCACGCAAGCTGGCCCGCAAGAAGCTGCAGCGCGAAGGCCTGCTGCCGATGAAGCCGAAGCCGGTGTTCGGCGCAGGTCCCGGCGGTGATCGTGGCGGTCGTGGCGGCCCGGGTGCAGGTCCGCGCGGACCGCGCTGATCTACCGGATCTTGCAAGACTTCAGTTTTCGATAACGCGGGCCCCTGGCCCGCGTTATTGTTTTGAGCGGTGCCTATTCTGGGACAGGGGCGCCACCGATGCGGCACCAAAGCGCGATGAGATTGGATTTGAACGTCATCGCGCTTTGGTTTGTTGTTTGAGCATGATCTCCGCGCAAACGCATTTCCGCGTTTGTCGCGAGACAGAAACCGCTTCACATTTTTTCGGACCATGCTCTAGCGCGAGCGAACCGTAGATGGCCTCCCCTTTCCCCGAGCGCAGCTTGGCGCGGCTACGCCAGATCTGGCAGCAACCGTTCGTGTTGGCTTTGATGGGGATTGCGCTGTGCAGCTGCTCTTTCGATCTGGGATCGCTGATGCCGGAGAAGGAGAAGCCTCAGGAGGCGCCGAAGGCGATCGCGACCGCCGAAAGCGCGGTCAGCGCCGGCAACGTCAGCGAAGCTCAGGCCCACACGGCAAAGGCCCAATCCCTGGCGAAGTCAGGTGAGGCCGCAGCTGCGCTCGACGAATTCAATCGCGCGGTCGGGCTCGATCCCTACAACGCACAGGCGCTCTATGGCCGTGCCTTGATCTATCAGGGCAATAACCAGCACGATTTCGCAATCGCCGATTTCAGCGCTGCGAGCGGGCTCAACCCGCAGAAGGTCGAGCCACTGCTCGGCCGCGCCACCAGCTATCTCGCGCTCGGCAAGATCAAGGAAGCCGCAGCCGATCTGGACGAGGCCTCCGAGTCCGATCCGCACAACGCCCAGGTCTGGACCACCCGCGGACAGGCCTATGAGCGGCTGGGCGACAGGGCCAAGGCAGCGGCGTCCTACACCAAGGCGGTCTCGCTTCGCCCACGCGACGATGCCGCCCGCAGCGGCCTCGCCCGGGTCGGCGGCTGACAGCGCGGCTCAGATGCCGTCCTAATCGGGGGTGGCGGGTTTTGGCAGAACGGCGTGGAACATCGACTTCACGCCTGACAGCATCTCATCGGCGACATTGGTCTTCGGCCGCCGCATGGTCGTGGTCGCCGCGGCGTCGGCGCGCAGATCGAGCGGCGGTGCGATCACCGGCACGGGAATGTCAGCCGGCGGCGTGATCCGATTCGGGTCGTCATTTCCGACCGAGGCTGTGTAAGGCGGGTTGAGCGGCGACGAGCCGCTATTACCATAGGCCTCGGGTGACGGCGTCGACACAGTAATCGGCGGCGGCAGCGGACGCACCGTGGACGGCTCCGCGGTGATCACACGCGGCGCCTCCGGGGTACGGGCGGCTTCCCGTACCGCAGGCTCCGCCGGCCTTTCAGCCGGCTTGGTCTCGGAAGACTTGGTCTCGGAAGACTTGCTCTCGATTGATTTGGCCTCAGCGGCCTTGCCCTCAGGCGACTTGCGCAGACGCTCGATCGCGGCACGCACGAGATCGTTGGCGTCGGGGGCCGCGGCCGGGGAAGCCGCAGCCGGCGCCGAATTGGCCTCCACCACCGGGGCGGTGGCGGGAACCGCAGCAGCCGGAGCAGACTTGGCAGCCGCCTTTTCGCGCGCGGCGGTGCGGCCGCGCGGGCTGGTCTCGGCGGGAGCAACGTCTGCGGCCTTGGTCTCGGCAGCAGGTTGATGATCGGCAGGCTTCTCGGCCGCCGACTTGTCCGCAGCATTCTTCTCGGAAACGCTCTTCTCGGAGACACTCTTCTCAGAGACACTCTTGTCGGAGACACCCTTGGCCTTGACGCCGGCCCCGGGAAGGCTGGTGGTGTCTGCCGGCTTGCCCTCACTGCCAGCCTGGGCAGGCACCGCTACGGCCGCAGGAGTATCGGGTGCGGGCTTGGCATTGATATAGTGATTAACGATGTAAGCCCCGATGATCGTCGCGAGCACCGAGGGGAAAATATCCATCGAGATTTTAGCGAGGTATTTCAGCATTTCTCGGCCACTCCCCGCGCGACCTGATGCGGGAACTTTGGGGCATTGTGAGGGATCAACTGCGACGGATCGATGGCAATCGGCAACGCCAACCTACGGTTTTAGCTCGACTTCAAGGAACACGATCTCGGTTGAGGTTTCGTTAAGTACGTCATGCTGGACGCCAGCCTTGCGGAAATAGGATTTCCCGGCCGCAAGCTGCGCCTTGGATCTCTCGCCGCTGGGCGCCACGATGGTCATCTCCCCCGCCACCACGGGTACAATCACGTAGTCCATTCCGTGCGTGTGATGCCCGGTGGCGCTCCCCGGCCCAAGTCGCCACTCGGTCACGCGAACCTGCGCGTTGTCGACCTGAACCTCGGACTGGGCGGCAAGCATCGGGAACTCTCCATGTCGCGCTTCAGGGCACGAAGACCATGAACACGTAGATGGCAAATACCACCATGTGGACCAGGCCGAACAGGACATTGGTCCTCCCGGTGCCGAAGGTCAGCATGCTCAAGAAGAAGGTCAGGAGCAAGAGCACGCTGCCCTGGGCGTTGAGGCCGAGTTCGAGCTCCTTATCGAGCGCGTAGGTGGCGACGCCGACGGCCGGGATGGTCAGCCCGATGGTCGCGAGTGACGATCCGAGCGCGAGGTTAATGCTCTTCTGGAGGTCGTTCTTGCGGGCAGCCGCGATGGCCGCGACGCCCTCGGGCAGCAGGATCAGGAGCGCGACCAGGAGACCGGCGAAGGCCGGCGGCGCGCCGATCCTGGCGCCCACGGCATCGACCACCAGCGAGAATTTCTTGGCGAGCAGCACGACCGCCAGAAGTGAGACCAAGAGCAGCGCCACGGTGAGTGCGAGCGCCCCACTTGACAGGTGCACCTCCCCGCCCTCGCCCTGCGCCCGTTCATGAACGAAGTAATCCTTGTGCAGGACGGTCTGCGTGTAGAGAAACACCGCATAAAGCGCGAGCGTGACCACGTCGACGAAACCGAGCTGAACCGCCGAATAGACCGGTCCGGGCGTGGTGGTGGTGTAGTTCGGCATGATCAGCGTGATGGTGGCAAGCGCAAACAAGACGCTGAGATAGACGTTGGCCCCGGAGAGCTGGAAACCCTGCTCGCGATAACGCAGGCCGCCGATGAAGATGCAGAGCCCGACGAGGCCATTGCAGACGATCATGACCACGGCGAACACGGTGTCGCGCGCGAGCGCCGGGGCGGGCTTGTCGCCCAGCATGATCGTGGTGATCAGCGCCACTTCGATGATGGTCACCGAGAGCGTCAGCACGAGCGTGCCATAGGGTTCGCCGACCCGCTCAGCGATCACTTCGGCATGATGAACCGCGGCAAATACGGTGCCGAACAGGATGATCAAAAGGACAATGGCGAAGACGAGCCCGCCGAGCGACAGCGTGAACACGTAGTTCGTCGCGCTAACAGCCGCGAACAACAGCACGGCCAGCGCCGGGAAGATCCAGGCCGACCGGGGCATCGGGTTATGTGCGCTCATCCACCGCTTCCATTTGCTGCCATGAGCAGTAGCAAATCAGGCGTGAGATTCAATGCCAGTGCAGGATCGGCGCGATCGGCAGCAGCGTCAGCAGCAGGAACAGCGGAATGAGCACGGCGCCGGCGCGCAACATATAGCCGAAGAAGCTCGGCATCTCGATGCCGTTCTCGCTGGCAATGCTGCTCACCATGAAGTTCGGCGCATTGCCGATGTAGGTGAGCGCACCCATGTAGACCGCGCCCATGGAGATCGAGGCGAGCGTCCCCGAGAGTTCATGCATCAGCACTTGCGGGTCGCCGCCGGCGAGTTCGAAGAACAACAGATAGGTCGGCGCATTGTCGAGGAACGCCGACATCAGGCCGGTGAACCAGAAATAGGCGACTTCGCGCGGCGCACCGTCCGGCGCCGTCACCGCCGACAACAGCCAGGCGAAGGCACCGTGATGGCCCGCATTGAGCATGGCAATGACGGGAATGATCGCGACGAAGATGCCGGCGAACAGTTTCGCGACCTCGCGGATCGGCTCCCAGGTGAAGCCGTTGGCCAGTCTGTGCTCGTCCGGCGTCAGCCAAACCGACAAGGCCGCAATGGCCAGCAGCACCAAATTGCGGACGACGTCCTCCAATTGCAGCTTGGTGCCGAGAATGTCGAAGGCAATGCCGGACTTCCACATCGCCGATGCCAGCAGGCTCGCGACGATGGCAGCGATCAGCACCAAATTGACAAGGCCGCGGATGCGCAGCGGCTCCCCGCAGCCTGTGTCGCCGGGCGGCGACTCGCTGCGGAAGCGCCAGACATCGATGGCGACGAAGATAGCGAGCAGCAGTCCGGCCACGATTGCGGTCTGCAACCAGATGGTACGCGTGGTCCAGAAGAAATCGACGCCATGCAGGAAACCGACGAACAGCGGGGGATCGCCGAGCGGGCTCAGCGCGCCGCCGACATTGGCAACCAGGATGACGAAGAAGATGACGACATGGGTATTGTGGCGCCGCAGCCGGTTGGCGCGGATCAAGGGACGTATCAGGATCATCGCGGCCCCCGTGGTGCCGACAATGCTCGCCCCCAATGTGCCGAGCGCGAGGATGCCGAAATTGGTCGCCGGCGTGGCCTTGATGTCGCCGGTGATGAGGATGCCGCCGGCCACGACATAGAGCGAGAACAGCAGCACGATGAAGCCGAGATATTCGGCGAGCATGGCGTGAACGAGCGCCGCCAGCGTTGCCATGCTCCCGGCAAAGATGACGAGCGCGGCGAGTGCCAGCAGCGACCAGGCCGCGGCGATCTTGCCGTAGTGATGATGCCAGATTTTTGGAAACAGCAGCGGACCCAATGCGATCGACAGCAACAGGCCGGCAAAGGGCAGCGCATAGGGCCAGCGCATGGCAGCACCATCGAGCCCGGTCGCTGCCCATGCGTGTTGCGGCGATAACGCGAGGATCGCGGCGAAGGCCAGGCGCCAGGGCCACGTAACGAACTGCTTAGGATTCAATGAAGCGCCTTGCCGTTTCGATCGCACCGAAAGCATCGAGATTGTCGTGTCCGCCGCCCGCGAAGCGAACGAACTGCTTGGGTCCGCGGGCGAGCGCAAACAGACGCTCTCCGAATACGATCGAAATGACAAGGTCATTGGTGCCATGCATGATCAGCAGCGGCACCGTGACGCGCGCGATCCGCTCGTCGGAGCGAAACGGGTCGCGCATCAGGAGGCGCACCGGCACGAACCGGAACGCTGATGCGGCGATATCGACCGCCGAGGTATAGGGCGCCTCCAGGATCAGCTTGCCGATCGGATGCTCGGATGCGAGCGCGACGGCCACGCCGGTGCCGAGCGAAAAGCCCCAGGCGACGATCCGTTCCGCGGCATAGCGCCCCGACGTGAAATCGTAGGCAGCTGCGGCATCGCGCAGCAAACCCTCCTCACTCGGCGCACCGCTGGAGCCGGCATAGCCGCGATAGGATAGCGCGACGAGGCCGGTGCCGTCGGCCGTCATCGCCCTGAAGCGGCTGACGCGACCGGCGAGAAAATCGCCATTGCCCGGAAAATACAGGATCACGCGACGGCCACGCTTCGCCGGCACGTGCCAGACGATGACCTTCTCGCCGTCCGACGTGGTCAGGACATGCTCTTCCGCCTCGGGAAGGCCCGCAGCATCGGGTGCGGTGCGACCGGCGGGCGGGATCGGAAACATCATCTCGCGCTGGCGGACATACAGCACGAGGAGACCGGCGCAATAGACGGCCGCGAGCAGGATGGCGATCCACTTGACGATGGTCATGATACGCGGCCGGCCTTTCGGCTCACGGCTTGCGACGGCTCCGCAGCAATTTCATGACATGGGGCCGGAGGCTGGCCGGAACATCGCGGCAGCGGCACGCCGCCTTACGGGCGGCTTGCCGGCTGCGCGCTGCGCGCGCGTCGCTTTGGGAGCCATGCGATAGGACCGGTGCCATTCCTTTGTGATGGCCACGGTCCGTTTGCTTCCGCGCTACATCGCCTTGACGATGTTCTCGGTGACCTTCTTGGCGTCGCCGAGCAGCATCATGGTGTTGTCGCGGTAGAACAGCGGATTGTCGATACCGGCATAGCCGGAGGCGAGCGAGCGCTTGATGAACATCACGGTGCCGGCCTTCCAGACCTGGAGCACGGGCATGCCGTAGATTGGTGAGGTCTTGTCCTCTTCGGCGGCCGGGTTGGTGACGTCGTTCGCGCCGATCACGAAGGCGATGTCGGCCTGCGCGAATTCGGAGTTGATGTCCTCGAGCTCGAACACCTCATCATAGGGCACGTTGGCTTCGGCGAGCAGCACGTTCATGTGGCCGGGCATGCGGCCGGCGACCGGGTGAATGGCATATTTCACCTCGACACCTTCCTTCTTCAGGATGTCGGCCATCTCGCGCAGCGCGTGCTGGGCCTGCGCCACCGCCATGCCGTAGCCGGGCACGATGATGACCTTGGAGGCGTTCTTCATGATGAAGGCCGCATCGTCGGCCGAGCCGAGCTTGGCGGGCTTCTGCTCGCCCGTACCGCCGCCGGCCGCAGCGGTCTCGCCGCCGAAGCCGCCGAGGATGACCGAGATGAAGGACCGATTCATCGCGTGGCACATGATGTAGGACAGGATCGCGCCCGAGGAGCCGACCAGCGCGCCGGTGATGATCAGCGCGGAATTGCCGAGCGTGAAACCGATGCCGGCAGCGGCCCAGCCGGAGTAGGAGTTCAGCATCGAGATCACGACCGGCATGTCGGCGCCGCCGATCGGGATGATCATGAGCACGCCGAGCACCAGGGCGAGGATGACGATCAGCCAGAAGTCGAGCGCGCTGCCGGTCAGCACGAGGCCGACGATAAAGAACACCAGCGCCACGGCGAGCGCGATGTTGATGACGTGGCGGAACGGCAGGATAATTGGCGCGCCGCTCATGCGTGCGGAGAGCTTCAGGAAGGCGATCACCGAACCGGTGAAGGTCAGCGCGCCGATGGCGACGCCGAGCGACATCTCGACCAGGCTCTGCGGATGGATGTTGCCGGGAGTGCCGATGTCGAAGGCCTCGGGCGCGTAGAACGCGCCGGCGGCGACCAGCACCGCGGCCATGCCGACCAGCGAGTGGAAGGCGGCGACCAGTTCCGGCATCGAGGTCATCGGCACGCGGCGGGCGATCACGGCGCCGATCGCGCCACCGATGGCGATACCGAGGATCACGAGGATCCAGGCGACGCCGTCCGCTGGCGGATGGCTGGCGAGGGTGGTCGCAACCGCGATGCCCATGCCGATCATGCCGAACAAATTGCCCTGGCGCGACGTCGCCGGGCTCGACAGCCCGCGCAGCGACAGGATGAACAGCACCCCCGCCACGAGATACAAGAATGCAGAGAGATTGGCGTTCATCTCAGGTCCCCATCTGTCCCTTCAGCCCGAGGTGGCCGCTTACTTCGACTTCTTCTTGTACATCGCGAGCATGCGCTGCGTGACAAGGAAGCCGCCAAAGATGTTCACGCAGGCAAAGATGAGCGCGACGAAGCCGAAGCCGCGCGCCCAGCCCGAGCCGCTCGAGATCATGCCGACGCCGACCGCGAGCAGCGCACCGACCACGATCACCGACGAGATCGCGTTGGTCACGCTCATCAGCGGGGTGTGCAGCGCCGGCGTCACCGACCACACCACGAAATAGCCGACGAAGACGGCGAGAACGAAGATCGACAGCCGGAAGATGAAGGGGTCGACGACCTGTGCAGCATGCTCCATGGCGACTCTCCTTAAACCTTCGGCTGGAAGTTCGGGTGGATGACGGCGCCGTCTTTCGTGAGCGCAGTGGCCTTGACGAGTTCATCGTCCCAGTTGACGGCGAGCTTCTTCTCTGTCTTGTCGACCATGGTCTCGATGAAGGAGAACAGATTGCGTGCGTAGAGGCTGGAGGCAGAGGCCGCGACGCGGCCGGCGACGTTGGTGTAGCCGACGATCTTGATGCCATCGAGGTCAACGACCTCGCCGGCCCTGGCGCCCTCGACATTGCCGCCGCGCTCGACGGCGAGATCGACCAGCACCGAGCCCGGCTTCATCGACTTGACCATCTCGGCACTGACGAGCTTCGGCGCCGGTCGGCCCGGAATCAGCGCGGTCGTGATCACGATGTCCTGCTTCTTGATGTGCTCGGCCGTGAGCGCGGCCTGCTTGGCCTGGTACTCTTTCGACATTTCCTTGGCGTAGCCGCCGGCGGTCTGCGCGTTCTTGAACTCCTCGTCCTCGACGGCAAGGAATTTCGCACCGAGCGATTCCACTTGCTCCTTGGTGGCGGGACGCACGTCGGTGGCGGTCACGACGGCGCCGAGACGGCGCGCCGTCGCGATCGCCTGGAGACCGGCAACGCCGACGCCCATCACGAACACCTTGGCCGCGGGTATAGTGCCGGCCGCCGTCATCATCATCGGGAAGGCGCGGCCGAAGGCCTCGGCGCCCTCGATCACGGCACGATAGCCGGCAAGATTGGCTTGCGAGGACAGCACGTCCATCACCTGCGCACGGGTGATGCGCGGCATCAATTCCATCGCGAAGGCGGAGACGCCGGCATCGGCCATCGCCTTCAGCGCCGCCTCGTTGCCATAGGGATCCATGATGGCGATGACGAGCGCGCCGCGCTTGTATTGCGAGAGCTCCGACGCCTCGGGGCGCTTCACCTTGATGATGATGTCGGCGTCAACAAGCGCATCAGTGCTGATGGTGGCGCCCACGGCGGTGAATTCGGAATCCGGCAGGCCCGACTTGAGGCCGGCGCCCGGCTCGACGGCGATCTCGGCGCCCAGCGCCTTGAATTTCTTCACCGTATCAGGCGAAGCGGCGACCCGCGGCTCGGACGGATCGATTTCCTTGGCAACGGCAATCTTCATGAGGCCTCCGGCGGCGCAGGACAGCGCGCGCGCAAACTAAAGCGTTACTCCCGCGGCGTTCGATACCGGTTCTGGGACCGGTTTGTATGCAAATTTTCTGGGCAGCTGCTGCCGCTGGCGTGTGCAGCTGCCGATCGATCAGGTGAGGAAGATCGCCATCAGGATCACGATGAGCGCGACCGAGGCCGTGCCGTACTTCACCAGCTTGATGAAGCCCTCGTAGGTCTGCTCGTGCGCAACGTAGTCGTTGCCGTCGGCGGTGGTGTACGCCACTTCGCTATGGTCAGCCATGGATTGTCCCCAGTCGAAAGTCGAATTCTTGGCTGGGATACCGCAAACTTTCGGGCAGGGCAACGGCACGCGGGCGCGGTTTTCCCGCAAATGAGGTCATTTGGAATTCCAATTGTCGCGGATCCAGCGCGCCAGGCTCTGCTCGCTGACTTCGCCGGCGGCGAGCGAGAGAATCATCGTTGTCGCTTCCGCGGGAGCGGGACTGAAGGCGACGCCGTTCTTGTGAAGGAAGACCATCATCGCCATGAAGGCGATGCGCTTGTTTCCATCGGCAAATGCATGGTTCTTCGCGAGGCCGAACGCGTATGCTGCAGCGAGTTCTTCCATTGGCGCCTGTTCATAGCGCCATTTGTTGATCGGACGCTCCAGCGCCGAACGCAGCATGCCCTCGTCGCGCAATCCGGGCGCGCCACCGAAGCGCCGGAGCTGTCGGCTATGAATTGCGACAGCCTGCTCGTAGGTGACCCAGAATGGCTCCTGAGGATCACTCATGCGCCGGCCGCTATTTTGCCAGCGCGGCGAGCGTATCGCGATACTTATCCATCACCTCATCGGCGATTTCCATCGTCCGCTCGAAGTCGGGGTCGTAAGGCAGCAATTGAAAACCCCCACCGGGCAATTCCACGACATGCAATTGCTGCCCGCGTTTGAGATCGAGCCGCTGCATAAGCTCGCGGGGCAGCAACAACCCGTCCGAATTGCCGATCTTCTTGATCTCGATCTTCATGGCTAACCTCCAGCGGTTATACGGGTGTATAACATTGCTGGAGTCTTGGTTCAACAGACGTTTTACGCCCCGTGAGAAGCCAGCCACTCAGGCCATCTTCTCCAGCTCGTCGATCATGCCGGCGATGACGCTGAGCCCGCCATCCCAGAACTTCGGGTCCTTGGCATCCAGCCCGAACGGCCGCAGCAGCTCGGAATAATGCTTGGTCCCGCCGGCGGCGAGCATGTCGAGATAGCGTTCGGCGAAGCCCTCGGCCGCATTCTCGTAGACCGCATAGAGCGAGTTCACGAGGCAATCGCCGAAGGCGTAGGCGTAGACGTAGAACGGCGAGTGGATGAAGTGCGGAATGTACATCCAGTAATTCTCATAGCCCGCCTTGATCTCGATCGCAGGCCCCAGGCTCTCGCCCTGCACCGACAGCCAGATCTCGCCGAGCCGCGTCGCGGTGAGCTCGCCGTTCTTGCGCTCGGTATGAACCGCGCGTTCGAACGAATAGAACGCGATCTGCCGCACCACGGTATTGATCATGTCCTCGACCTTGCCGGCGAGCAGCGCCTGGCGCTGTTTTGCGCTCTTGGTCTGCGCCAGCAGCCGCCGGAAGGTCAGCATCTCGCCGAACACGCTCGCGGTCTCCGCCAGCGTCAGCGGCGTCGGCGCCATCAGCGCGCCGTTCTTCGCGGCGAGCACCTGATGCACGCCATGGCCGAGCTCGTGCGCGAGCGTCATCACGTCGCGCGGCTTGCCCTGGTAGTTCATCAGCACGTAAGGGTGCGCCGACGGCGTGGTCGGATGCGAGAACGCGCCGGGCGCCTTGCCCGGACGCACCGGCGCGTCGATCCAGCGATCGGTGAAGAAGCGCTCCGCAATGTCGGCCATCTTGGGTGAGAAGCCGCGATAGGCCGTCAACACCATGTTCCGCGCATCGGGCCAGCCGATGACATCGGTCGCGGCAAAGGGCAGCGGCGCGTTACGGTCCCAATAAGCGAGCCGCTTCTTGCCGAACCACTTCGCCTTCAGTGCGTAGTAGCGATGCGATAATTTTGGATAGGCCGCGCGCACCGAGGCGACCAGCGCATCCACCACCTCGCGCTCGACGCGGTTGTTGAGGTGCCGGGAATCCGCAACATCCTGAAAGCCGCGCCAGCGGTCGGAAATGTCCTTGTCCTTCGCGAGCGTGTTGGTGATCAGCGCAAAAGTGCGCTCATTGGCCTTGAAGGTCTTCGCCAGGGCTTCGGCGGCGGCCTTGCGCTTTGCGCCGTCTCGGTCCTGCAACAGATTGAGCGTCGGCTCGATCGCGAGCTCTTTTGCGCCCACCTTGAAGCGCAGGCCCGAGATGGTCTGGTCGAACAGCCTGTTGAAGGCGGAATAGCTGGTCTGCGCCTTCTCCAGGAAGAGCTGCTCGAGCTTATCGTCGAGCTGATACGGCTTCTCCTTGCGCAAATCCTCGATCCAGGGGCGATAGTGTGCCAGCTCCGGTGTCTGCATCGCGCGGTTCAAAATGTCGTCATCGATCCGATTGAGCTCGAGCGCGAAGAACAGAAGATGTGTCGACGCCGCCGTCAGGCGCTCGGACACGTCGCCGTAAAACTTTGAAATCGCAGGGTCCACGCTGTCGCCGGCGTGGACCAGGCCGGCATAGGAGCCGAGACGGCCGGCGAGGTCGTCGATCGCCTCATAGCGTCGCACGGCTTCAGCGAGCCATTTTCCGCCATCTTCGTTTGCTGTCCCTGTCGCGAGCTTGCCCTTGTAGTCCGTCTCGAACGCGACGCAATCGGCATCCATCTTGTCGAGGTCGCGCGCCACTTCCGGCGCCTCGATCCCCGAATAGAGATCGGCCAGGTTCCACTCCGGAAGCTTGCCGGTCTTGCTTGCAGGCTTTGCAGGCGGAGACTTTATCGGTGAAGGCCTGGAGGACTTTGCTTTGGCGGCGGATTTCCTGGTGCTCGGCTTGCGGGGAGCGGACTTGCTGGAAGCGGGCTTCTTGAGAGCAGACTTCTTGAGAGCGAGCTTGGAGCGCGAATTCATTGTGTGGGAAACCTGTGTTCAACCGTCGCGACGGCGGGCGTGGGCATCAAGGTTTAAGAGTGCGTTAATCGGCTTCGGCCAGAGTGCCCCGATTCGAGACAGATAGTTGTAGCGTGCAGGGAACACCATGGCTGCCAGTATTTTGATCGCCGACGACGACGCTGTAGCCCGCCGGCTGGTCGAAAACATGGTGCAGAAATGCGGCTACGAGACGGTCGTCGTGGATTCTGGCGACGCCGCGATCGCTGCCCTCACCGCTCCCGACGCCCCGACCA
Organism: Bradyrhizobium sp. 147; assembly: GCF_023073935.1. NCBI lineage: Bacteria > Pseudomonadati > Pseudomonadota > Alphaproteobacteria > Hyphomicrobiales > Nitrobacteraceae > Bradyrhizobium > Bradyrhizobium sp. 147. The sequence continues at coordinate 84,078 of NZ_JADPKL010000055.1, forward strand.
TCGACGGCGTCATCCTCGATCTCGTGATGCCCGGCCTCGACGGCATGGGTGTGTTGGCGAAAATCCGCGAAGCGGGCCTCAGCATCCCCGTCATCGTGCAGACCGCGCATGGCGGCATCGACAACGTGATCTCGGCGATGCGCGCCGGCGCGGCCGATTTCGTCGTCAAGCCGGTCGGCTTGGAGCGGCTTCAGGTTTCATTGCGCAACGCGCTGAACGCCTCCGCACTGAAGGGCGAATTGCAGCGCATCCGTCACAGCCGCGAGGGCCGCCTGAGCTTCTCCGACATCATCACCCGCTCCGAGGCGATGGCAGGCGTGATGCGCGCCGCGCAGAAGGCGGCGAACTCCTCGATTCCCGTGCTGATCGAGGGCGAGTCCGGCGTCGGCAAGGAGATGTTCGCGCGCGCCATTCATGGCAGCGGCGAGCGTAAGGCAAAACCCTTTGTCGCCGTGAATTGCGGCGCGATTCCCGACAACCTCGTCGAGTCCATCCTGTTCGGCCATGAGAAGGGCGCCTTCACCGGCGCCACCGAGCGGCACATGGGCAAGTTCGTCGAGGCTCATGGCGGCACGCTGTTCCTGGACGAGATCAGCGAGTTGCCGCTGACGGCGCAGGTCAAGCTCTTGCGCGCGCTCCAGGAAGGCGCGGTCGAGGCGGTCGGCGGCCGCAAGCCCGTCAAGGTCGACGTGCGCATCATCTCCGCGACCAATCGCAAGCTCCTGGAGCGGGTCAAACAGGGGCACTTCCGCGAAGATCTGTTTTATCGCCTGCACGTGCTGCCGCTGACGATCCCCTCGCTGCGCGCCCGGCGCGAGGACATTCCGCATCTGCTGCGGCATTTCCTGGCGCGCTTTGCCGCCGAGGAGAACCGCACCATCACCGGCATCAGCGGCGAAGCGGTGGCGCACCTCGCCCAGCTCGACTGGCCCGGCAACATCCGCCAACTCGAAAACGCGGTCTACCGCGCGGTGGTGATGAGCGACGGCGACCAGCTTGGCCTCGGCGATTTTCCCCTGCTCGCCTCGCAGCCGCATCCCGCAACCGAGATTCCGACTGCGCCACTGATGCTCGAGCCGATTGCGGCGCCTTCCTTGGTATCGGGTAACGAAATACCGATTGCTCCCCTCCCGTCGGCGGGAACTCTCTGCATGCTGACCGCGAGCGGAGATGTCCGCGCGCTGGAGGACATGGAGAACGAAATCATCCGCTTCGCGATCTCGCATTACCGCGGGCAGATGTCCGAAGTCGCCCGCCGCCTCAAAATCGGCCGGTCCACGCTCTACCGCAAACTCGACGAAGCAGGGGTGCCCGGCCATGGCGGGAAAAGCGACGAGGAGACGCACTGAGCCGTATCTGCACAGCGGATTGCCTGTTGCCGCGAAGAGGCCGCAAGCCCTTCGCATCACGGTGAAATTTGGCCGCGACGTGAACCGTGACCTGGAAGTGACAGACACAGGGAAAAGCGCGTGGGGCATGCGCATAATTCGTTGCCAAGAAGGCTGCCTTGACGTCAGTTTGTCGTGAGTTGTCCCGGGTAGCGCTGGCCGCAAAAACGGGGCCCGTATATCGTCTGCGTATGAATCGTTGCGTGCAGGCGTGCGACTTTCGAGAGGCCGGCGCGTTTAGCCGAAGATTTAGCGACGATAACGAAGCTGTTCCACGAGGGACAGTTCACCCGAGGGGTGTGACACAATGCGTGACTGTTTGAACCACCGTGCAGGCTTTGACCGTGTCTTGATGACGGTCGCGGCAACCTTCCTCACGGTGTCGGCCAGCTCAGCCCTGGCGCAGGATCAGACGCGCAGCAGCGCCGCCGAGCTCGCAATCGAGGCCGCGATCCCGCGCCCCGAGCCGGCCAACGTCCCGCCTCCAACCGCCTCCGACATCAAGCTCGATACCACCGCCACCGTTCAGGCCACTGCGAAGGAGCCCGTGAAGGCCGAAGTCGCACCGGCGCCCGACAAGGTCGAGACCAGGCCTTCCGATGTCGCCACCTCGCCCGCCACTGAGGCGCCGACGAGCGAGACGGCCAAGAGCGAACCTGCGAAGACCGAATCCGCGAAGACCGAGCCTGCCGCATCTGAACACACCAAGGCAGACACGGCGACGGCAACGCCAGCCGCGCCTGTGGCCCCGGCTCCGGCCGCCGAGCCGGTGAAGGCCGCGAGCAACGTTCCCGCTGCCGACCAGCCGGTCGCCGACAGGCTCAAGGACATCATCGGCGCCAAGACGTCGCGCCATTTCGACCGCAAGAACGAACGCGCGGCGATCGAGAAGTTTTACGGTGCGCGCGACTTTGCGCCGGTCTGGACGCAAGGCGGCAGCCTGACCGCTGCAGCCAAGGGTGTGATCGCGCGGCTGAAGGACGCGGCCTCCGACGGCCTCAATCCGGCCGACTATCCGGTGCCGGATTTCGCCGCCGCGACCACGCCCGATACGCTCGCCGATGCCGAGCTGAAACTCACCGCCAGCATGTTCGACTATGCGCGGCACGCTCAGAGTGGCCGCATGCACTGGTCGCAGGTCAGCGGCGACATCCTCTATCCCGAGCACCCGGTCGACCCGAACGAAGTGCTTGCCAAGGTCACGACCGCGACGGATGCGTCCGCGGCGCTCGACAGCTACAACCCGCCGCACAAGCTCTACAAGGAGCTGAAGGCCAAGCTCGCGGAGCTCCGCGGCCACGGCAGCGGCCCGTTGATCGAGATCGCCGACGGTCCGGCGCTGAAATACACCCCGGCCGGCAAGAAGCAGGCCGAGATCGTCGTGGAAGATCCGCGCGTGCCGCAGCTGCGCGCCAAGCTCGGCATCACCGAGAACGCGAATGACACCCGCTATGACGCGGCGGTCGCCGACGCCGTGCGCAGATTCCAGAGCGGCGCCGAGATCAAGGCGACCGGCATCCTCGACGACAAGACTGTCAAGGCGCTTAACACCCCCAAGCGCGACAAGCAGATCGACGTGGTGCTGGTGAACATGGAGCGCTGGCGCTGGCTGCCGCGCGACCTCGGGGCGTCCTCACTCGGCGATGCCTATGTCATCCTCAACATTCCCGACTATACGCTGAAGGTGATGCAGCGCGGCCAGCAGGTCTGGAGCACCCGCGTCGTCACCGGCAAACCGGGCACGCATGCGACGCCGCTGCTCACCGAGACGATGAAGTACATCACGGTCAATCCGACCTGGAATGTGCCCCCGTCGATCGTCTACAACGAATATCTGCCGGCGCTTCAGCAGGACCCGACCGTGCTTCAGCGCATGGGCCTCAAGCTCGAGCAGAACCGCGACGGCTCGGTGCACATCTCGCAGCCGCCGGGTGAAGCCAACGCGCTCGGCCGCATCCGCTTCAATTTCCCGAACAAGTTCCTGGTCTATCAGCACGACACGCCGGACAAGCATTTGTTCGCCCGGGACGAGCGCGCCTTCAGCCACGGCTGCATGCGTGTGCAGAATCCGGATCAGTACGCGTCCGTGCTGCTCAATATCACCATGCCGAACGACAAGTATACGCCCGAGCGCGTCCGCAGCATGTACGGCAAGGGCGAGATCGACCTGAAATTCCCGACCCCGATCCCGGTCAACATCACCTATCAGACCGCGTTCGTGGATGACGCCGGCAAGCTCCAGTTCCGCAAGGACATCTATGGCCGCGACGCGACCATGATCAACATCCTGAAGAACAACCGCGGCAAGGACCTCGAGGCCGTCGTAGCGCATTCGCAGCCGAGCTATTCGCGCCCGGCAACGACGCTGCCGTCAGGGGTGGCGGTGGCCAACAATGGCGGCGGCTTTGGCTCATCCGGCCCGAATTTCTTCGAACGGCTGTTCGGGGCGCCGACCCCGCCGGCGCCGCCCGCACCGGTGGGCCGCCGACCGCAGCAGCGGGTATTCACCCGCTGAGGCTCAGCTCCCTCTATAAAATTCTGCAATAAAATCAGCGACCCCGTCCTTGGACGGCGTCGCTTAACGTTAACCACCCTCAACCTCGGCCCGGACAGCGGGCGTTTTTTTGCCACAGTCAACCGTTTAGGATTGTATTCTGACTTGGTTTGGGGGCGGGAAGGTCAACCTCGAATTAACCTTCTCGCTTTAAGAAAGCGTTCATCCTCTTTCGCGCTGCTACGGGGTTGGCGGGAGAGTCCATTTTGAACGCTCGTCGACTGGGTGGGCTCATACGTGCTGACTGGTCTCGCACGCCAATTCGCTGTGCTGTCGTTGTCCCATGCGGGAGTGAAGGCCGGATCCAGGATCGGCCTCGCTGCTGCACTGCTGCTTGCTGCCGCAGGTTCGGTTCATGATGCCGCCGCGCTGAACGAAACCAAGACGCTCTCCTTTCATCACACCCATTCCGGCGAAGACCTCACCGTCACCTTCAAGCGCGACGGCCGGTATGACGAAGCCGCGCTGAAGCAGCTCAACCACTTTCTGCGCGACTGGCGCACCCAGGATGAGACGGTCATGGACCGACGCCTGTTCGACATCCTCTGGGAAGTCTATCGCGACGTCGACGGCAAGCAGCCGATCCAGATCATCTCCTCCTACCGCTCCCCCGCTACCAACGCCATGCTCCGCCGCCGCTCCTCCGGTGTGGCGCGCTTCAGCCAGCATATGCTGGGCCACGCGATGGACTTCTATATCCCCGGCGTGCCGCTGGAGCAGATTCGCTTCGCCGGCCTGCGCCTCCAGCGTGGCGGCGTCGGCTTCTATCCGACCTCCGGCTCGCCCTTCGTGCACCTCGACACCGGCAGCATCCGGCACTGGCCGCGCATGACGCATGACCAGCTCGCCCGCGTCTTCCCGGACGGAAAAACAGTGCATCTGCCGACCGACGGCGTTCCGCTGAAGGGTTATGAGCTCGCCAAGGCCGAGATCGAGCGACGCGGCAGCGGCGACGATTCCGGCAGCAAGACCAATTTCTTCGCCGCCTTGTTCAAGGGCAGGTCGGCGGCTCCGGCCGCCAGCAGCGACGAGGATGACGAGGGTGCACCGGCGCCGGCCGCGAAACCGGCGACGCCGACCGTGGTCGCCGCCGCGGCCAAGTCCGCCGAGCCGGTGCCGACGCCGCGCGCCAAGCCGCAGATCGCTGCAACGCTCCAGCTCGCCTCGGCCGACGCGCAGATCGTTGCGCCACCTAAGCCGAAGCCCGTGGCTGACAAGCTGGCGACCGCCAAATCTGCCGATGCCAAGCCCGAGACCCCGGCCGACATCATCAATGCCCGCGGTTTCTGGGATGATATCCCGGCCGCGCCGCAGCAGGCGACGCCGGCACAGGTCGCAGCGTTGAAGGCGCGCCAGGCACTCGCCCCCGCCAGCGATCCGCAAGCCACCGCGAGCGTCTCCAGCGCGGCCTATCAGGCGCTGGCCTTTGCCCCCGCATCCGCCTCGCCGGTCGACCGCGCCAATGTCGTCGCCGCCTCTGCCCCGATCCCGCGCTCCGCTCGTACCGCTTCCACGACGCGCAGCCTCGCTCAGGCCGAGATCAACACGGTGGTCGGTAAGAGCATCGATGGAAGGATCGCAACCGCGACCCGGCTCTCCGCGGCCAAGGGCGACAGCATCTGGCTCAAGATCGTGATGCTCTCACCGAGCGCCAGCCGTGCGATGTCGGTGACGCTGATGGGCGAGCTCGATACCGCGGCGCTGCGCCGCTATTTCGTCAAGCCGCACGCTGTGATCGCGATGGGTTTTGTCGAGGACCCGATGCAGGGCCTGTCCTGCGACAGTTTCTCGGGTAGCGCCACCGCCAAGCTCGAGACGACGTCCTTCGTCATGCGCACTGCCGCGCTGCGCTGAGAGCCGCGGCCCAGCCAACCTCTCGCCTGCCCTGTTCTTGCTGCGCGTATCGATCATGCCGGCAGGCCAGCTCTGAGGAGCCCGGATTCGTGACGCTCGCGATCGATCTCGCGCTTGTAGTGCAGGGTTGCAAGATAGGCTGCCACCGAGAACCCGGGTTCGCGCTTCAGGACCTCCGCGGCGTGAGCGCCAGCCGCGACGGCATTGTTCATCTGCGCGAATATCGCTGCAAGGAACGCGTGATGGGTATAGTCGGGCCGCGTGATCCTTGAAAACGCCTCGGCAGCCTCGGCGTATTTCTCCGCGCAATAATACGCGCGACCGAGATGGCTCCAGAATCGCTCGGGATGATGAGGGTTGAGCCGCATCGCTTTCCTGATCCAGTCGATTCCCTCCTCAGGCAAGCCCAGCCAGGTCAGGAGCTCTCCCTGCTGCACGACAACCAGATCGTAGTTCGGGTTGAGGGCCAGCGCACGCTCCTGATGATAAGTGGCTTTTTCATAGTCGTGGCGCGTCAGGTTGAGCGCGGCGAGGATGCGGTGCACGTCTGCATCGTTTTCGTCGAGTGCCAACGCGATTTCGAGTTCTGCAGCCACCTGCTCGAAAGTCGCGTCGCGGTCAGCGCACCAGCCATAGATCCAGCACTGGCCGAGCACACACGCCTTCCAGGCGTGGGCGTGGGCGTAATTCGGATCCATCGCCAGCGCCCGGTTGAGCAGTATCTGCGCCTGCGCGTTGTCCTCGCGTGTTGAACGGTGATGCAGGAGCTTTGCAGCCAGCACGCATTCGTAGGCGCGCATGTTCTCGGTCGGCTTGCGCTTGGTGCGGTCATGCGCTGCCGCTTCGACGCGACCAGGCAACGTCGCGACGATCGCGCGGGTCATCTCGTCCTGGATGGCGAAAATATCCTCGAGCTCGCGATCGTAACGTTCAGCCCAGATGTGGCGATCGGTTTCCGCGTCGATCAGCTGCACGGTGACGCGGACACGCCCGCCGGCTTTTCGCACGCTGCCCTCGATGACATAGTCGACCCCGAACTCGCGGCCGATGTCCTGGACCTTTACGGCCTTGCCCTTGTAGACGAAGGTCGAGTTTCGCGAGATGACGAGCAGGTCGTGGAAGCGCGAGAGCTCGGTGATGATATCTTCCGTGAGACCGTCGGCGAAGAATTCCTGTTCCGGATCGCCGCTCATGTTGGCGAACGGCAGCACGGCGATGGACGGCTTCTTTGAGACAATTGGTGACGTAACAGCCTTCGTCGCCTCTGGCAGGCTTGCAGGCCCTTCCGCCAGCCGAATGCGGAAGATGCGGATCGGGCGAGCGATGTTCTTGACGTTCTGCTCGCCGAGATCGTCGAATTGAACTCCGTCGAGCCGGTCGCCCACCTGATCGCGCACCGCGCCTGAAACGCAGATCCCTCCAGGTTCGGCCAGCGCCTCCAGTCGTGCTGCGACGTTGACGCCGTCACCGAAAATGTCGTTCTGATCGACGATGACATCGCCAAGATTGATGCCGATGCGGAATTGTATCCATCGCGGCGGCGGGACATCGGCATTGCGTCGCGCCATGCGGCGCTGAACCTCGGCGGCACAAAGCACGGCATCGACGACGCTGTGGAATTCGGCGAGCATGCCGTCACCCGTCGTCTTGATGATGGTGCCGCGATTCTTGGCAATGGCCGGATCGATGAGCTCGACCCGATGGGTCTTCAGGCGCGCAAGGGTACCCGCCTCGTCGACTTCCATCAGCCGGCTAAAGCCGACCATGTCGGCGGCGAGGACCGCGGCAAGCCTGCGCTCTGGTCCCGGCACATCCATCGCTCGGTCCCTTCACCGGGCACTCTAGCAGATGAAGGGATTTCGCCCAAGCTTCGTGCGCTGCAACGCCCCCCGGGCGCCTCAGATCATCCCCAGCGCCTGCATGTAGGTCTCGAGAATGGTCTCGGCCTCGGCGCGCTCGTTAGGGTCCTGCTTGCGCAGGCGCACGATGGTGCGCAGCGCCTTGACGTCGTAGCCGTTGCCCTTGCTCTCGGCATAGACGTCGCGGATGTCGTCCGAGATCGCCTTTTTCTCTTCCTCCAGCCGCTCGATGCGCTCGATGATGGATTTGAGCTGGTCCTTGGCAAATTTCGTCGCGGGCTCGTCGTCGCGGACGGCGGCGGAGATGGCCATCTTGGTACTCCCAATGGAACTGGCAAAACGAGGTGACGCCGGCATCCTCACCGCGCGTGCTGGGTAGACCCTTAGGGTTGGTGCTCCCGGCGTTCAAGGCAGCATCGCGCTCGTCCACAGTGCGCCCACACCTTCCTGCGGCTGCTTGAAGAAAGCTGTTGTGTGACCCGACTCAGCAGGCCGTCGTTCAGTGCCCGCGGGGATGGACTTTCTTCATCGCCTCGATCTGCTCCGGCGTGGCCGTGCCCTGGTATTTCGACTTCCAGGTCTCGTAGGGCATGCCGTAGACGGCCTCCCGGCTCTCCTCCTTGCTCAAGGCGACGCCTTGAGCGTCGGCGGCGTCCTTGAGCCAGTTGGACAGGCAGTTGCGGCAGAAGCCGGCGAGGTTCATCAGGTCGATGTTCTGGACGTCCGTGCGCGTCCTCAAATGATCGACCAGACGGCGGAAAGCGGCCGCCTCGAGCTCCGTTCTGGTTTTGTCGTCGATTGCCATAGCTGGATTCCTTGGCCCTGAATTGTGCCCTGCCGCCCGATGGCGGTCACCCTTACGGGATCAGGTGGGTCCTGTCACAGATTTTGCTATATCACGGCGCAAACGAGCCGGCAGCCGGCCTTACCGCTCCTTGGGGCGGTTCTGCGGCGCCACGCCAAATCGTCAATGATCTGATATAGCTTCCGCGACAATGATCGCCGAATCTCCCCGCTCCCCCCTTTGCGTGCTCGCCCGGTTGGTCCCGGTGCTGGCGGTCGCGCTGCTATGCCTCTGGACCAGCCCGGCGTCCGCCGATTTCCGCCTCTGCAATAACACGTCGAGCCGGGTGGGAATCGCGCTCGGCTACAAGGACGCCGAAGGCTGGACCACCGAGGGCTGGTGGAACATCTCGTCCCGCTCCTGCGAGACGCTGCTGCGGGGAACGCTGGTCGCCCGCTATTATTACATCTACGCCATCGACTACGACCGTGGCGGTGAATGGTCGGGCCAAGCCTTCATGTGCTCGCGCGACAAGGAGTTCACCATCCGCGGCACCGAGGATTGCCTAGCGCGCGGCTACGATCGCACCGGCTATTTCGAGGTCGATACCGGCGAGCAGCGGGCTTGGACGGTCCAGCTCACCGACGCCCACGAACAACCGGCGCAGCAGCGCGTACCTGGCCTGCCCGGCACGGTTGGCCCGGGCGGGGTTCCCGGTTTGCCCAACAGCCCGCCCGGTGGTACGCCGCCCCCGACTGGCCTCCCGCCAGCGCCCTCGCCCCCGTCTGGAAGTAAGCAATGAGGCGCCTTCGCCGTATCAAGATTCTCGCGACCCTGGGACCTGCCTCGTCGGACCTCGCGATGATCCGCCGCCTGTTCGAGGCCGGCGCCGACCTGTTTCGCATCAACATGAGCCACACCCCGCATGACAAGATGCGGGAGCTGGTGGCAACGATCCGCAACGTCGAATCGAGCTACGGCCGGCCGATCGGCATTCTGGTCGACCTCCAGGGCCCGAAGCTCAGGCTCGGCGCCTTCACTGACGGCGCGGTCCAGCTCCAGAACGGCCAGACCTTCACCCTCGATTCCGACAAGGCGCCAGGCGATACCACGCGCGTCCACCTGCCGCATCCGGAGATCCTGGCCGCGCTGCGGCCCGGCCATGCGCTGCTGCTCGACGACGGCAAGGTGCGGCTGATCGCGGAGGAGACCACGAAGCAGCACGCGGTGACGCGTGTCGTGGTCGGCGGCAAGATGAGCGACCGCAAGGGCGTCAGCCTGCCCGACACCGACCTGCCGGTCTCGGCGATGACTCCGAAGGACCGCGCCGACCTCGAGGCGGCGCTCGTCACCGGCGTCGACTGGATCGCACTCTCCTTCGTGCAGCGGGCCGACGACGTGCTCGAAGCCAAGAAGATGATCCGTGGCCGCGCCGCCGTGATGGCCAAGATCGAGAAGCCACAGGCGATCGACCGCCTCGCCGACATCATCGAGGCCTCCGATGCGCTGATGGTGGCGCGCGGCGATCTCGGCGTCGAGCTGCCGCTGGAGCGGGTGCCGAGCCTGCAGAAGCAGATGACGCGGATGGCGCGCCGCGCCGGCAAGCCGGTGGTGATCGCGACCCAGATGTTGGAATCGATGATCCAGTCGCCGGTGCCGACCCGGGCCGAAGTCTCCGACGTCGCTACCGCCGTCTACGAGGGTGCCGACGCCATCATGCTGTCGGCGGAATCGGCGGCCGGCAAGTTCCCGGTCGAGGCGGTCTCGACCATGAACCGCATCGGCGAGGAGGTCGAGCGCGACCCGACCTATCGGTCGGTGATCATGGCGCAGCGCCCCGCGCCGGAATCTACCGCCGGTGATGCCATCGCCGACGCCGCGCGCCAGATCGCCGAGACGCTCGACCTGCCCGCCTTGATCTGCTGGACCAGCTCGGGCTCAACCGCCGTGCGCGTCGCACGTGAGCGGCCGAAGCCGCCGATCGTGGCGATTACACCGAACATCACGGCCGGCCGCCGCCTCGCCGTCGTCTGGGGCGTGCACTGCGTCGTGGCCGAGGATGCCCGCGACCAGGACGACATGGTCGGCCGCGCCGGCCAGATCGCGTTCCGGGACGGCTTCGTCCGGGCCGGCCAGCGCGTCATCATTGTCGCCGGCGTGCCGCTCGGCATCCCCGGCACCACCAACATGGTGCGCATCGCCTCGGTCGGCCCCGAGGACGACGCCCATATCTGATATCCGGCTGCTCAAACAAAAACTACGAAAACAACCCCATGCACAGTAGAAGGCCGGTCCGGCGCCCGTGCTGCGGTTTTTCGAAAAGCCCTGTGCGAGCAACGGCCTGAGCGCAATCAGGCCTCCGCCCGGATGGCGCGGCGGATTTTACGCCCCAACCAGCGCCTTCGTGGTCGGCAGCAGCGTCTGCTGCACCACCAGCCCCCTGGCCCGGGCGTCCATGACGCCTACCGCACGCAGCGCAAGCAGCGTCACCGTCTGCACCGCGTCGCGCATCTTGACGGGATCCTCGAGATTGTCGGGCGCGAGCGGCCCGACCAGGGATTCATGCAGCGCGCCGAGCAGCGCGGTGGCAGCGAGCGCGGTATCCTGCGCCGGCAGATGGCCGGCGCGCACGGCGGCGTCGATCCGGGACGCGATCTCGCCGGCGATCTCGCGGCGGCTGGCGAGGCGCGAGGCACTGACATCGACGTCAACGGGCTCGGCCAAGATGCCCCAGGCCAGCCTGCGCTGCGACAGCGTATGGACCGCCACGGTAGTGACCGCGGCCGCCAGCGCCGAGGACGGCCCCGGCGCGCCGTCGGCCGCCCGCCGGATGGCCGCCAGTTCGTCGCGCGAAACCTCGGCAATCAATTCGGAAATCAGCTCGGCCTTGGACGGGAAGTAGCGGTAGACCGTCCCCGCCGCAACATTGGCGCGGAGCGCGACTGGCGCGATCTGCACAGCCGCCATCCCGCCTTCGGCCGCAGCCTCCCGCGCCGCCGCCAATATCGCACTGCGCCGGGCCGCAAGGCGCTTCACCACTTGATGCGTCCGCCGATAAACCATGGCGCGCTTCCTGTCCCCACGCGCCAGCCACGCCCCGCGGCCGAACGCTTCGTCACGTCGAAAGATGCAAATCGCCCCGCAAGGACTGAACAACTATTCAGGGTGGATGACAAGGTACAAATGGGCATACGAACGCCACGCAGCTCTGAGCTGCAAGCAAGTAGTAAAGGCATCCTTGCACCGCTGGGCCGCGGCAAGCCGGTCCAGTTTACCTCAACTTAAAAGCGATCATGTTCAGGTGCTGACGCGCTGTTGTGCGTGGTCATTCAACTCCGAGAGTGCAATGTCGATCTCCATCACGAGCAGCGTTCCCCTCCGCGGCGTTGCGCGCTGGCTCATGCCGTTCTGCATTGGCGCCATTGTCTACGTGTTCTTTCTAGGCATCGGCGACGTCATGCTGCGCGACTCCGATACGCTGTGGCAGATCAAGATCGGGCAGTGGATCCTCGAACACCGCGCGCTGCCCTACAACGATATTTATTCGTTTACCCGGGCCGGCGAGGCCTGGATCTCGAGTTCCTGGCTGTCACAAGTGCTGTTCGCGCTTGTTTACGAACCATCGAACTGGTCGGGCGCAGTGATCCTGACATCGCTCGCGATCGGTGTGACTGCGGCGATTTTCGTCTACCTGCTCGAGCCCTATCTGGAACCTGCGCGCGCCTTTCTGCTCCTCACTCCGCTGCTCGCGATGTCGGTCGGCCACTTTCTCGCCCGCCCGCACATGCTGGCCTTGCCTGTCATGCTTGCCTTTGTCGGCGGGTTGCTGGCGGCCGCCGATCGGCGCACTGCGCCCTCCTGGCTGTTGCTGCCCTTGATGGCGTTGTGGGCCAATCTTCACGGCGGTTTCGTCATGGGGCTGGTCCTGATTGGACCCATTGGCCTCGATGCAATCGTAGCCGCCGATCGCAACGACCGGTTTGCAGTGGCGGCGCGCTGGGCCTTGTTCGGGCTTGCTGCGCTTGCCGCGAGCTGTTGCACGCCCTACGGCTGGGACACGCTTCTCGGCGCCACGAAAATCCTCAGCCTCGGTAAGCTGCTCTCGTTGATCTGGGAGTGGATGCCGGCCGACTTCAGCTCGTTCAGCCCGTTTGAAGCCGCCCTGCTCGGTTTGATCGCTATCGGCTATTGCAGCGGACTGACGCTGCGGTGGACCCGCATCCTTCTGCTGCTAGGCCTGACCTGGGCGGCACTCACCCACGTCAGAAACATCGAGGTCTTTGCCCTGTTGACCCCGCTCGTGGTCGCAAAGCCGTTCGCCGAACAATTGGGACTGACGAGAGCTGTGGCGCAAGAACCGCGGTTGTCCTTTACAATCACCGCAATTGCGGCGCTCGTGATCGTCGTCGCCGGCTGGAGCATCACCCGGTCCTATGCGACGCCGCACCGGTATGCTTTTATTGCCAATCAGAGTCCCGCGGCTGCGGTCGACCTGCTCGAACGGCGGCACGCGCAGCGGATCTTTAGCACCGCTCCGATCGGAGGCTATCTGATCACCCGCAACATCAAGAGCTTCATCGATGGCCGTGCCGAGCTGTATGGAGAGCAGTTTGTGCTCGACTACTTCGATGCCGTTGAGGGCAAGAACGTCGAGACTCTGCTGCGTCTGCTCGAGACCTACCGGATCGACGCGACGTTGCTGAACACCAGCATTCCCGCCGCGAGAATTATGGACCATTTGCCGGGGTGGAAGCGGCTCTATGCGGATGACATCGTCGTGGTTCACGTCCGCGATGACGCACCGGCGCAGCTACCTTCCGCATCACGGTGAGCCAAACAAGGCCGCTGGCTCTCGCGACCTTGCGCGTAAGAAGAAGACCATGGCGGAAAGCTTGCCTTCAGCTCTCCTTCGAGGCGTGCGTCTGCGGCGGACTCTCAGGTGGTTTGCGGCGGGATATTGAGCCGCATGGTGAGGCGCCTGCCAAGCGGGCGACTTGAACCATACACCTTAGGCGTCGTCCGACTGCAGCTGCATCGCCCAAAAGAAAAGAGCCCCATCGGGGACGGGGCTCTCGAAATTCTTAAGTCGTCCAGTCTTACTTACTTCAGGCTGGTCGAGATCGAGCCGAACTTGCCGTTCAGCGTGCTGCCGAGGTTGGTGACGACGGTGATGATCGCGAGCGCGATGCCGGCGGCGATTAGGCCGTATTCGATGGCGGTGGCGCCGGATTCGTCCTTCACGAAACGCGAAACGAGGTTCTTCATAGACTGCTCCAAAGAGTATACGGGCTATAACTGATCTGGTCTTTTCGGCTTCCCAGCGCCGCCCGACCATGAAACCCAACTTAGGGGCAAAGAATTTCGCCGCAGTTAATTCGACTGCGCAAACACGGAGCGGTTTGCGTGTATTGGCCGATGGTAAACCGAAATTGAAAACAATCGGTTAAATCGTCGGGAGATGAGACTGACCGGCGCCGGTTTACCCGAAGTTATCACCGCCGTGGTCCAATGCCGCCCGCTCGGACTGAAGCGCGACGAGATGAATCGTTCAGCGCGCTTCAAGTTATTGTTCGAGCATGATCTTCCCGGAAAACTGCTACACACTTTTGCGGATCATGCTCGGACCGACAAGAAACAACAGGACGACGAGGCGGCATGTCCCTTTCCTTTGCCAACGGCATCGCGGTGCAGGGCCGCGCACGAGTCCTGACGCCGCTCTGCGTCGGTGCCGGCGCCTATCTCTTCTTCCTCTTCGTCGGCGACACGCTGCTTCAGGACTCCGACTCGTTCTGGCAGATCAAGATCGGGCAATGGATCCTCGATCACGGCGCCATGCCCACCACCGACTTCTATTCCTTCACGCGGACGGGCGCGCCCTGGATTTCGACGTCGTGGCTGTCGCAGGTGATGTTCGCGTTCTCCTATGCGCAGTGGGGCTGGGCCGGGCCCGTGATCCTCACCGCGGTCGGGGTCGCGCTCTCGGCCGCGATCTTCGTCTATCTGCTCGACGCCCGGATCGAGGCACCGCGCGCGGTGCTGTTCGCGATGCTGGCGCTGCTGTTGTCGCTGCATCACGTGCTGGCGCGTCCGCACGTCCTGGCGTTGCCCGTCATGGTGGCGTGGGTCGGCCTCTTGATGGCCGCTGCCGACCGCAGAAGCGCGCCGTCCTGGGCCTGGTTGCCGCTGATGGCGCTCTGGGCGAATTTGCACGGCGGCTTCGTGCTGGGCCTGGCGCTGATCGGCCCGATCTCACTCGAGGCGGTCGAGCATGCCGAGAAGGGACGACGACTCCAACTGTTCCTGCGCTGGGTGCTGTTCGGCATCGGCGCCCTGATCGCGAGCTGCTGCACCCCTTACGGCTGGCAGACCTTGATGGGTGCTACCAACATCCTCAGCCTCGGCGAACTGCTGTCACTGATCTTCGAATGGATGCCGGCGAATTTCGCCACGTTCACCTCGTTCGAAGGCGCGCTGCTCGGCCTGATCGCGCTCGGTTACTATCGCGGCCTCGTGCTCTCGGCGCCAAGGATCTTCTTGATCCTGTTCCTGACCTGGAGCGCGCTGACCCATGTCCGCAGCATCGATGCCTTTGCCTTTCTGGTGCCGCTGGTGCTGGCAAAGCCGCTCGGCGAGATGTTTTCGCGCCCGCAGATCGACGCCACTGATGGCGACCGCTGGCCGGCCCGCTACATCACCGTAACAGGCGCGCTGATGATCGTGGCCGCAAGCTGGAGCTCAACCTCGATCTACATGGGGCATCACCGCTTCAGCTTCACGATGACGCAGACGCCGGTTGCAGCGGTCGACCTGCTCGAACAGCGCAAGGTGCAGCGCATCTTCAACGCCTATCAGTTCGGCGGCTATCTGATCTCGCGCGACATCCCCGTCTTCGTCGACGGCCGCGCCGAGCTCTATGGCGAGAAATTCGTCATGGACTTCTTCAAGGCGACGGAGGGCAAGAAGCCGGAGCTGCTGCCGCGTCTGCTCGACGAGCACAAGATCGACGCAACGCTATTGGTCGCCGATGCGCCGGGCCCGCAGATTCTCGACCAGCTCAAGGGCTGGAAGCGGATCTACACCGATGATATCGCGGTGATCCATGTGCGGGAGAATGCCGAAGGTTCGGCGGCGGTGCTGACGAAGTGAAGACGTAAGCCGATGGCGTCCGGCGCAGGTGGCTGGCTAGCAGCTACACCGCCCGTTTCCGCATGCAACCTATCGCATTGCAAAGAATTCGCGCGACAGTAGTTGCTCCAATATTTTGCAAATCGCGATGCGGAACGAACTCGACCAGGTCTAATCCGACGATTGTAGACTTTGACGCAATACCTTGCAGCAGTTCAATAACGTCGAAATAGTGCAGACCGCCCGGCTGAGGGATGAGCACAGCCGGGACGACTGACGGATCAAGACCGTCACAATCGATGGTGATGAGGCACTTAGCGTCGTCTTCTATTTCTTCGAGAACGCTAGCGATTCCGTGACGTCGGAGCTCTCTGGCAGTGAAAATCTTCGCGCCCCATGCCTTCGCATCGTCAAATTCAGCGCGACCAGAGCCGCCAATGCCCCTCAAACCGACTTGGACGATGCGCTTCACCCAAGATAATTCGCTGGCTCGCCGCATTGTGCTGGAGAACGTATAGCCTGATCCGTCTCGCTGATCGCGCCAATCGAGATGGGCGTCAATTTGCAGAATCGTCAGGTCTTTGGCCTTATGGAATGCCTCGAAGAAGGGTATCGGAACCGAATCATCACCGCCCAGCAGGATCGGGACAGCTCCGACGGAAAGTATTGCTTGTGTGGCTGCTCTGATCGCGTCTCGATTGCTCTCGGGTGTTGTTGGGTCCGTCAGCAGGTTCCCACCGTCGAGGACCTTCATGCTTGCTGATTCGAGCAACTCGGCGTCTTGATCAAAATCCCAACGCGTGAGATCGCTCTCATAGTGGCGCAGGGCACGACGAATGACATCCGGCGCCTTAGCGGCATGGCTCGTCTGACCTGCAAGATGAGGCGTGGCATCTGAAGCGCCAAACAAGATCACGTCGGCAGCCGGAAGCGCGGCGGCCAAGTCGCAGGCCTCAACGCCCAAAAAGGTCGCCATGTCGGGACGCACTCCGATTATCCCGCGATAAGCTATGATCTCCAACGTAAGTTGTCCGGCCGTGTTCCCAAAAGGCGAGGCGACGCCTCGGATTCCTGAGCTGGAGCCTGCCAGCCGCCACTTGTAATTTGAGGACTGATCGGTCTATATATCACCCATGAGCCGCCAGCCCCTAACGCAATTGCCTCGCGGCCGCCCGCGAAGCTTCGACGTGGACGCCGTCGTCGAACGCGCGATGAACGCGTTCTGGTCGCGCGGCTATCACGCCACCGCGCTGCCGGACCTGCTTCGTGCCACGAAATTGTCGCGTGGTAGCCTTTACGCCGCGTTTGGCGACAAGCACTCGCTGTTCCTTCGCGCGCTCGATCGCTACATTGCCGATGCCGTGGCACGGATGGATGTCGAGCTCAGCCCTCGCAAGGGGCCGATCGACGGCCTGCGAACCCTTCTGGCCGGCTACGTCGAGCGCACCAGCGGTGCCAATGGCCGGCGCGGGTGCCTGCTGGTGGCCACGGCCATGGAGTTAGCCGGGCAGGATTCCGAAGTAAACCGCCGCGTCGCGGGCTTCTTTAGGGCGATGGAGGCCAGGGTGACGAGCGCACTATCCCGCGCAAAGACAGCAGGCCAGCTGGCGGAAGATGTCGATCCCTCGAGTGCCGCCAAGATTCTCGTCTGTTTCGTCGAGGGGCTGCGCGTCGTTGGTAAGACCGCGCCGGCACGGACCACGTCGCAAGCCATCGCTGACGCTCTTCTCGACCGTTTCATCAGATAGACGACCCTTCAGGCACGCACCGCAATTGATGCGCCTATATTTGGACCAATCGGTCTTGAAAGAAAGCACGCCATGTCTGCCATCCAGATCGTCTGCGCGGTAGCGGTCCCCCTGCTCTGGGGCTATCAGTTCGTGGCGATCAAGGTCGGCGTCGCGGAGTTTCCGCCGCTCTTCTTCCTCGCGCTGCGCTTTCTGGCGATCACGCTGGTGCTCGTTCCGTTCGTCAAAAAACCCACGCGCGAGCAGCTCCGTCCTATCGCGGGCATTTCGATTTTCCTTGGCGCTTTGAACTTCGGCCTCTTCTATGTCGGCCTTGGGCTCGGCTCGGGAAGTATGTCGGCCGTTGCCTATCAGCTCGCCACGCCTTTCACGGTGCTGTTGGCGTGGCCGCTGCTCAGCGAGCGGCCGTCTCTCACCACCTCCGCCGGAGTTCTGCTGGCCTTCGTCGGCGTGGTCGTGCTGGCGGCGGAGCCCGGCCTGTCCACCAATTGGCTTTCTCTGCTGCTCGTGGTCGGGGCAGCCTTCGCATTCGCCGTGTCTAACGTCCTGACGAAACGCTACGGCCCTTTTGATCCCCTGATGCTGATGGGATGGTCATCGCTGTTCACCGTGCCGCAAGTGATGTTGATGTCGCTGCTGCTCGAATATGGACAAATGGCGAGCCTCGCCACGGCGGATGGACGTGGTTGGCTGGCCCTCGCCTACACGATCTTCATCGGAGGAATCGTCGGGTTCGGCCTTTGGTTCTGGCTGATCGGACGTTGCTCCATGGGTCGCGTCGCCCCCTTCGGCCTGCTGCTTCCGGTGTTCGCCTTGATGTCGAGCGTGTTGATCCTTGGCGAGCGCATGACGCCAAAATTGATCGTCGGCGGGCTGCTCGCGATTTCCGGCGTGGCGATGACGCTCAGGCGGAGCGCGCGCCGCGTTTGAGCCCGGACGCGTCCTCTATGCCCGCCCCAACTCGCAATGACGGGCAAGAATGTCCGCTCGCGAACGCGCGCTCGACTAACAAAAAACGCGGCGTTGCCGCCGCGTTTTTCGAGTTGATCTGTCGTTCGCAGCTTACGCCTGCGGCTGCGGCTCCAAGCCGGGATCCGGATCGGGGCGCGGGCGCGGCTTGCCGGCCGGAGGCACCGCGGAGGCGCGCGGCGTGGTCGGCTCGAGCACGGATTCGCGGTTCGGCTTCTTGCCCTTGAGCAGGTCGACGATTTCATCGCCGGTCAGCGTCTCGAACTCGAGCAGGCCCTTGGCAAGTGTCTCGAGGTCGGCGCGCTTCTCGGTGAGGATGCGGGTTGCTTCCTTGTAGCCTTCCTCGACCAGGCGCTTGATCTCGGAATCGATCTTCTGGACCGTCGCCTCGGAGGCGTTCTGCGTGCGCGACACCGACATGCCGAGGAACACCTCGTCCTGGTTTTCGCCGTAGGAGACGGTGCCGAGCTCTTCCGACAGGCCCCAGCGCGTCACCATCATGCGGGCAAGGCGCGTCGCCTGCTCGATATCGGAGGCCGCACCGGAGGTCACCTTCTCGCGGCCGAAGATCAGCTCTTCGGCGACGCGGCCACCCATCATGATGGCGAGGCGCGAGGTCATCTGCTCCAGCGACATCGACAGCTTGTCGCGCTCCGGCAGCTGCATGACCATGCCGAGCGCACGGCCACGCGGGATGATGGTCGCCTTGTGGATCGGATCGGTCGCAGGCACGTTGAGGCCGACGATGGCGTGGCCGCCCTCGTGATAGGCCGTGAGCAGCTTCTCTTCCTCGGTCATGACGAGCGACTTGCGCTCAGCGCCCATCATCACCTTGTCCTTCGCCTCCTCGAACTCGGCCTGCGTCACCATCCGCTTGTTGCGGCGGGCGGCGGTCAAGGCGGCTTCGTTGACGAGGTTCATGAGGTCGGCGCCGGAGAAGCCGGGGGTGCCGCGCGCGATGGTCTTGAGGTTGATGTCCGGCGCCAGCGGAACTTTACGAACATGCACCTTGAGGATCTGCTCGCGGCCGACGACGTCAGGATTGGGCACCACGACCTGGCGGTCGAAGCGGCCGGGACGCAGCAGCGCGGGATCGAGCACGTCGGGACGGTTGGTCGCGGCAATGAGGATCACGCCCTCGTTGGCCTCGAACCCGTCCATCTCGACCAGCAACTGGTTCAGCGTCTGCTCGCGCTCGTCATTGCCGCCGCCGAGACCGGCGCCACGGTGACGACCGACGGCGTCGATTTCGTCGATGAAGATGATGCAGGGCGCGTTCTTCTTGGCCTGCTCGAACATGTCGCGTACGCGGGAAGCACCGACGCCGACGAACATCTCGACGAAGTCGGAACCGGAAATGGTGAAGAACGGCACGTTGGCTTCACCTGCGACCGCACGCGCGATCAGGGTCTTGCCGGTGCCGGGCGGGCCGACCAGCAGCACGCCGCGCGGGATACGGCCGCCGAGGCGCTGGAATTTGCCGGGGTCGCGCAGGAACTCGACGATCTCCTGGAGGTCCTGCTTGGCCTCGTCGACGCCGGCGACGTCCTCGAAGGTGACGCGGCCATGCGCTTCGGTCAGCATCTTCGCACGCGACTTGCCAAAACCCATCGCCTTGCCGGCGCCGCCCTGCATCTGCCGCGACAGGAAGATCCAGACGCCGATCAGCGCGATGAACGGCAGCCAGGAGACCAGCAGCGAGACGAACCACGGCACGTTGTCGCCGGGCGGCTTCGCCGTGATCTGCACCTTGCTATCATAGAGGCGCTTCACCAGCGTCGGGTCGTTCGGCGCATAGGTCTGGAAGCTGGAGCCGTTGGTGAAGGTGCCGTGGATGTCGGGACCCTGGATCACGACGTCGCGCACATTGCCGCGGTCAACCTCGCTCAGCAGCTGGGAGAAGGCGATGTCCTGCGAGGAAGCGCGCTGACCCGGATTCTGGAAGAGCGTAAACAACGCCAACAGCAGCAAGACAATGATGACCCAGAGGGCGAAATTGCGCAGATTGGCGTTCATCGATCTTCCTTCGTGGTCGCGCGGATCGCGGCCGTGATCCTTGGGCAGTTACTTTGGTCAATGCGAGGAAATCCCAAGGAATCCTCTCGGTTAGACGCATACAATTTAGGTGCCGCCCCGGTCGCTGCCAAGGGAACGAGATGGGACTATTTATCCCATCTTAGTGCGATTCCGGCTGAAATAATGGCGCCCGAGCCGGGGTTTTTCCCGCCTGGTTAAGGTCGCCTGAGGGCGCAGAGCCGAACCGGCCGGTGTCATGATCCCGACCTCATGCAGCCTTCATACACACTATCAGGCGCCCTTGCGCCGCCGCGGCGGCGCCGGCGCGATGCGGATACGCCCGCCGGCGAGGCTGATCAAGGCTCCCGCGAGCGTTTGCTTCAGAACCGGCCGGCCATTTGCGGCGGCACGGGGAGCTGCGGCGATGGCCCGATCGAGCACGGCCAGCAGGCTTTCGACCTTGCCGAGTTCCGCCGGCCCCTCGTGCCCGAGCGCGTCGATGGCCCGCAGCAGAAGCCGCAGCCGGACCTCGTCCGGAAGGGCGGCAAATGCCAAGGCCTCGAAGCTCCGAACACCCGCCTGCGGCGCAACGTCGCGATCCCGCAAGCGGAGGAAGCGCTCGGCGCCGTCGGCGAGCACCTCGACCGCCGCATTGGCGCGCGCCAGCCTTGACGCGAGCCGCACCAGCGTGCGGGCATCGCCGCCCTCGGCCGCGAGCTGTGGCAGCAGCGCGCGCAGCCGCGGCCGGGTGAAGGCGGTGTCGCGGTTGGAGGGGTCATCGGCAAAGCCGACTTTCGCCCGCTTCAAGGTCGCGATCAGCTGCGCCTTCGGGACGTCGAGCAGCGGACGCGCCAGCACGATGCCATCGCGCTCGCTGACGCCAGCCATCGCCGAGAGCCCGGCAAGTCCGCTGCCGCGGAGCATTCGCATCAACAGGGTCTCGGCCTGATCGTCGCGGGTGTGGGCGGTCAGCACATGACTTGCGCCGACGGCGCGTGCGGCCTGTGCGAGCAGACGGTAGCGGGCCTCGCGCGCCGCGGCAGGCAGTCCCGTCTTCGGCTTTGCACCGCGCCAGCGCAAAGTCCGGTGCGGCAATCCCAGGTCGGCGGCGAGACGCCTGACCTCGCGCGCCTCGCGGGCCGCTTCCGGGCGCAGGCCGTGATCGACGGTGACGACGGTGAGTTGCGGGCCGCGCGCAAGACTGCGCCGCCAGCGGGCCGCGAGCCACATCAGCGCGACCGAGTCGGGCCCGCCCGAGACCGCGAGCACCAGCGCCGGCGCAGTTTTGAGGCCGGCGAACAGCCGCCTCGCCTCGCGTGCCGAGATCGGAGAATTGTCGTCGTCTGACATGACGCGGCCCAGCAATCGTCAGCGGATGATTGCGATGTTTAGCGCAGCACCATCCGCATTGTCAGGACTCAAACGCCAGATGTCAGCACTTCACCCGCTTCTGCTCGCGATCGACCGCGGCTTTGACACCGGCCGAGGCGCGCGGATATTTGCGGCCGACCTCGCCGAAGGCGGCGCAGGCGGCCTCCTTCTCCTTCAGCGCGGCGAGGGACTGGCCGAGCCGCAGCAGGGCATCCGGCGCTTTGGCCGATTTTTCGTATTTGGTGGTGACGGCGAGGAAGGCTTCCGCGGAATCGCGATATTGCTGGCGCTGGAAGTAGCTCTCCCCGAGCCAGTATTGCGCATCGCCGAGCAGCGGGTCGCTCGGATATTTCTGCGCGAAATTCTTCATGGTCTGCTCGGCGAGCGCATAGTCCTTGCGCTGCATGTAGCCGATGCCGAGGTCGAACTCGTCGCGCGGCGTTGCCGAGGGCGGCAGCGTCGTCAGGCCAGCGCCGCCTGATGGCGGGGGATAGCCGGATTGGGCCGGCGGATAGCCGGGCTGGGCGGCCGGGGGAGCGGCCTGATAACGGGGGCTCGTGTTGGCAAGATCGAGCGGTTCGCCGGCACCGCGTCCGCCGGGTGCCCCTGCCGGCATCGGCTGCTGCCCGCCGCCGAGCGCACGTGGCGCACCGGGCGCGGTCGGGTTCTGGTTCGGATCGAAGGCATCGCCGCGGCGGCGCGTGCCCGGTGCGCCAGGCGCCGGCTGCTCCTGAACGATCGGCGCGGGAGCAGCGATCTGCGGCTGCTCGTAATTCGGCTGCACGGCCTGTTGTTGCGGCTGCTGCTGGCGATAGCCCGGCGCGACCTGGCTCGGTGCGATCTGGGCAGGCGGCATCGCCGCGACGCTGGGCGCCTGTCCGGGCGCGGCTTGCGCGCCGCCTTCCAGCGCCCGCAGCCGCTCCTCGAGCTGGCGGTTGCGATATTGCAGCTGCTCGTTCTGGCCGGTGAGCTGGCGCAGCTGGTTCTCCAGCCGCTCGATCCGCATCTCGGGGTCGGCATCATCCGATTGCGCGAAGACCGACTGCGCAAGTGCGGGCGAGCACAAAGAGAGCAGCGCGGCAATCGCCGCGGTGCCGGTAAAGACCTTAAATCTGGATGACATCTTGCCCTGACGACAAAAGCGAAATGGCCTGCAACGGAACATTCGACGCGCCACACATTGAAGTGGAGTACGCCAAAAATGTGACTGGTACCAAGGGGTTTCTGTCACAGAATGCTGAAACGAAACCGGCGCCCGAGAGGGCGCCGGCATAATCGAGTTCTGAAGCTGAACGGCACCTGACTGAAGCGTCAGGAGCTCGCGTTCAAGACGGTGACGGCGCGCCGGTTCTGCGACCAGCAGGAGATGTCGTTACAGACGGCCACCGGCCGCTCCTTGCCGTAGGAGATCGTGCGCATGCGGTTCGGATCGATGCCGCGTGAGGCGAGGAACGAACGCACCGACTGGGCTCTCCGGGCGCCGAGCGCGATGTTGTATTCGCGGGTGCCGCGCTCGTCGGCATGGCCTTCGATGGTGAAGCTGTAGCGCGGATAGGTCTGCAGCCACTGCGCCTGCTTCTCCAGGGTCACGATCGCCTGCGGGCTCAGATCGGTCTGGTCGCTTTCGAAGAACACGCGGTCGCCCACGTTGACGACGAAGTCCTGCTGACTGCCCGGCGTCGCCGCGTTGGCCATCGCATCCGTCGCAGCATTCTTGTTGGCGCAGGCGCCCATCGACAGCGCGACGGCAAGCACCGCGACCAGCTTCAATCCCTGGAGGATACGCATAGGATGTTTCATTCCGGAGCCTCCACGCTCGCGTTAGTCCACTGCCGTCCGGTCTACAGGGGGTTGGTTAAGCGAACGTTCCGTCAACCTTGACGGAACCTTGCCTCAGCCGATCAAATGCCCCCAACCAGCGAAAAGCACCCATTATGGTTAATGGGTTGTAAATGTGGCGCAAGGGTGAAGGCAAGCGGTGCTCATGGCCAGAACGCGCGCTTGCACCAGGATAGAACCCGGCTGCCAGCGGCTGAAACCACATGAAACCACAAACGAGCTGGAGGGATCAGGCTTGGGCGGCCACAGCGCCGGCAACAAGAACCGGCCTGGATGCGGCGATCCGGTGGGTGCCCCGTTCAAATAGCATCCGCCGCTCAAACGCGCTCGAGCGCATGATCGGGAAACGCGTCAGGATCTTTTCCCGGACCTCGGGATAATTCGAGGCCATCAGGACGGCTTTCTTCGTCGGCCAGCCCGGAAATGAACGCGGCTCAGTGAGAGTCTCGGACAGGAACACGCGGCGGTAGAACGCCTGATGATCGGTCCGCACCATCGAAAGTCCGACATCGGCATTGAAATGCTCGCAAGCTACGAAAGGCAGCCGCACCGTCAGATAGGGCAGTTCAGGGAACCTCTGCTGCATTTCGGGATCGGCAACAAATCGACACGGATCGACAAAAACCTCGCCCCGGTCCAGGCGAGGATGCAGGACGTCGCCGAACACCTCCGTGGTGTAGGACATCCGCCAGTCGGAGGTCAGAACGTGGATGCGCACGGCAGCGCAAAGTTCGTCTGCGACGTAGACGCCGAAATTCCAAACGTTGGGCGCGCTATCGAAGCGATCAGTTACCCGCTGGGACTCGGACGGTGGGATCAGTCCTGCTTGCAGATAGGCGCGGTAGCGCATCCGATACAGCGCTTCATTGTCCTCCGGCGTTTCGAGGAGGCGATAGTCGATGCGATCGAACAGCGCGGCTCCGCGCGGAAGGAGCGCCGTCTGCGGTTCGGCCCCTGACTTCATCTGCAATCTCTACGCTCCGACAACCTCTGCGAGTAGGTAGAGATTAATGGTTCCTTAACGGAATTGCAAAGACTTGAATCGGATACGGTTAACCCCGTACGACTACGGTGATGCCTGAGCGAGCTGAAACGAAGGGAAATCTTGAGAACTGGAAATCAGGCGATCGATCGCGATACGGCGACCACCTGATCCTTGCCGCCGCGAATGCCGTGCGAGGCATTGAGCAATTGGCGCACCCGCACCGCCGGTACCGGCCGGCTGAACAGATAACCCTGTCCCTCGGTCACCGTACCGTCGGCACTAATCAGCTCGAGCTGCTCGTTGGTCTCGATTCCCTCGACCACGACGGACATGCCGAGGTCCGCCGACAGTCTCGCCACGCCGCGCAAAAGCGTCAGCGGCCGGTCGGTGTCGATGCCCTCCAGGAAGGAGCGGTCGATCTTCACCTTCTGCATCGGGAAATTGTGCAGATAGCTGAGGCTGGAGTAGCCGGTGCCGAAATCGTCGAGCGAGATGCGCACGCCGAGCGCATGCAGTTGCGACAGGATGTCGTGCGTGAGCTGGGTGTTGCGCAGCAGCGAGGACTCGGTGATCTCGATCTCCAGCCGATGCGCCGGCAGGCCCGACACTTCGAGCGCGTAGCGGATTTCGCTCAGCACGTCCCGCTGGTGGAATTGCTGCGGCGAGAAGTTGACGGCGACGCTGACGCCCTCCGGCCACTTCGCGCATTCCATGCAGGCGCGGCGCAGGATCCAGCGGCCGAGATCGACGATCAGGCCCATGTCTTCGGCAACCGGGATGATGTCGACCGGCGAGACCGTGCCGCGCACCGGATGATTCCAGCGCAGCAGCGCCTCGCAGGTGGTGATCTTGCCGGATTTCAGATTGACCAGCGGCTGATAGAACAGCTCGAACTCCTCGTGAGCGAGCGCCTTGCGCAGGTCGAGCTCGAGAATGCGGCGGGCTTCGACCGTCGCCGCCATCTCGTCGCGGAAGAAGCAGAAGGTGCCGCGGCCGTCGGCCTTGGCGCGGTACAGCGCCATGTCGGCGTTCTTGAGCAGCGTATCGGCGCTGGTGCCATCCGGCGAGGTCAGTGCGATGCCGACGCTGGCGCCGATCTCGACCAGATGGTTGTCGATGCGATAGCGCTCGCTCAGCCGCTCGACGATGCGGCGGGCCAGCGCAGCTGCGTCCTCGGGCGAAGAGAGGTTCTGCTGAAACACGACGAACTCGTCGCCGCCGAAACGGGCGACGAAATCCTCGGGGCGCAGCATCTCGCGCAGACGGTTGGCCACCGCGCACAGGAGCTGGTCACCGCAGGGATGGCCCAGCGTGTCATTGACTTGCTTGAACTGGTCAAGATCAACGAAGAGCAGAGCGGATAGACGCGCTGAATCCCGCGCGACGGCGAGCAACCGCTCGATCTCGTCGCGAAAATTGACACGGTTCGGCAGCGCCGTGAGATCATCGTAGCGGGCCAGATGGCTGATCCTGGCCTCGGCGTTGCGCCGCTCGGTGATGTCCTCGAGCAGTACCACCGCGCCGCCATCAGCCATCGGTTGGACGGTCCATGACAGCGAACGGTTCCTTCGCGGATCGGGGTCGGTGGTGATGATTTCCTTCGCCTGCGCGGTTTCGATGTCGGCAATGATCAGGTCGCCGCTCGCGGCCGATATCGATCCCGCTTCGACGCATGCTGCGATGACGCCGCGCACGCTCGTGCCGTTCTGGGCGAGATTGTCGGGCAGGTCCATCATCGCGCCAAAGCGGTGGTTCATCACCGCGAGTTGGCCGTCGATGCGAAACATGCAGAGCCCGTGCGGCATGTTGTTGAGGGCCGTGTCGAACTGGCCGGCGAGCGCAGCCTCGCGCTCGCGTGCGATAACCGCGCGCAGGAATATCTTGTGCAGATTGCCGGAGAGCCGCATGACCGAGAGGAGGAACGCGGCGCACACGACGGACATTGCCACGTAATAGGGCGTGCCGCGCAGCGCCAGCGCGACCACAGCCGGGCCGAATATCAACGTGGCTTGCAGACGAAATATCGACTGCCGTCCGTAAGCTCTCCCCGCTCCTCCCGCCACGATTCCGGTGGTGACCGAGAGGGCAATCATGTGAGCGATGGCGTCGTCATTGCTCAGCAGCGTCGTGGAGCACCATAGACCAATCACGACGGCCTGGATGAGCGCGCCGACTTGGTAGCGCATTTGCAGACTGGCTGCTTGTTCCGCGCTCAGGACCGATTTTCGAGCCTGGTACCGGCTCAAATCGAAGGCCCGTATAGCTCCTGCGAGAACGAGAAGAGGAACAAACCCCCAAATCAGCGTCTGTCCCGTCTTCAGCGCTGTCAAGGATGCCGCGAACGCCGAGAAGATGATGCCGGTAAGCACCGTGCCAGGAGCCTCGAACAGCGAATCGGTCAGTGCCGCCGAAATCGTCGGCGAGGCCTGCTCCTCAGGTTCTCCGCTCTGGCTTGCGAACTGCATTGGTGTTTGTACGCGCGTCCTGTTTGGCGCGTAGTTTTACTCAACCCAGATGAAGCCTTTCTGAGGGAACATCGTTAAAGTCGACTTGTTTTGCGGCAATGGCGAACCTATTTCTACTGATATTTCAAGCGACTAGGCAAGCCTTGCCGAGCGCAAGGTGAAGGAAAGCTTGCTTTCCTCAGCGAAGCCGAAAAAATCTGCGCGCCTTTTCGACAACGTTGCGCGTCTAACCGCGTAATTCTTTATTGGCCCGCCGTCGAAGACAATAGCGGCGACCACGCCGGGTCTGAGGCGAAGCCTGGCGTCGGCACCTTCAGCTCGTTGCGCCCCGAAATGTCGACGCTGTACAGCGACGGTCCGCTGTTGCCGCCCGGGTCGCGAAAGAACATCAGCACGCGGCCGTTCGGCGAGAAGGTCGGGCCTTCGTTGTGGAAGCCGGAGGTGAGCAGCCGCTCGCCGGAGCCGTCCGGCTTCATGACGCCAATCGCGAACTGCCCGCCGCCTTGCCTCGTGAAGGCGATGTAATCGCCCTTCGGCGACCACACGGGTGTCGAATAGCTGGCGTTGGTGTCGTCCTTGGAGAAGGAGATACGCTGCGCCTGCCCCCCGCCCGCCGCCATCACATAGATCTGCGACCTGCCGCCGCGATCGGACTCGAAGCAGATGCGGGTGCCATCTGGAGAATAAGAAGGAGAAGTGTCGATCGCCGGCGTGTCGGTGAGGCGCGTGGTCGAGCGCGAGCGCAGATCCATCACGAACAGGTTGGAATTGCCGCCCTGCTGCAGGCTCATGATGACGCGCTGGCCGTCTGGCGAGAAGCGCGGCGCAAAGGTCATGCCGGGGAAATTGCCGACGATCTCGCGCTGGCCGGTCTCGATGTTGAAGAGATACACCTTCGGATCGCCCTGGCCGAACTCCATATAGGTGATCTCTTGCGAGTTGGGCGAGAAGCGCGGCGTCAGCACGAGGTCGGAGCCGCGCGTCAGGTAGCGAACATTGGCGCCGTCCTGATCCATCATCGCAAGTCGCTTGACGCGGCGCTCCTTCGGCCCGGTTTCGTCCACGAACACCACGCGGCTGTCGAAATAGCCCTTCTCGCCGGTCATCCGCTCGTAGATCTGATCGGAGATGATGTGGGCGATGCGGCGCCAATACTCCGGCGAGGTGAAATATTGCTGGCCGGCGAGCTGCTGGCCGGAGATCACGTCCCACAGGCGGAATTCGGCCTTGA
Organism: Bradyrhizobium sp. 147; assembly: GCF_023073935.1. Classification (NCBI taxonomy): domain Bacteria; kingdom Pseudomonadati; phylum Pseudomonadota; class Alphaproteobacteria; order Hyphomicrobiales; family Nitrobacteraceae; genus Bradyrhizobium; species Bradyrhizobium sp. 147. Next base: position 112,266 of record NZ_JADPKL010000055.1, read on the forward strand.
GGCGGCCGTCCGGCTGCCGCGTCATGCGGCCGGTGACGAGGGCCTGCGCGTTGATGGTTTTCCAGTTCTGGAATTGCGGCGCGACGTCGATGTTGCTGATGCGCTCGATGAAGGCGGCCTGATCGATCGGCGCGAACAGGCCCGAGCGCTTCAAATTGTTGGTGATCACCTGCGTGACGCCGTTGCCGCCGTCGCCGTCGGCGGGCGAGCCCGGCACGAAGTTGGTGATCGCGATCGGGATCGGCTGGAATGCCGTGGGATCGATGCGAAGGCGGGGCTCCTGGCCCTGCGCGAAGGCCGGGCCGCCCCCGAGCATCGCGAGCGTCGATCCCGTCAGGGTCATGAAGCGGCGGCGGTTGATCGATCGGACGTCATTCATTGCAAAAATCTTTTGTTTGGATGTCACAACATATCTTTCAGGCCGAAAGTCATGGGAATGAGCTTCCAGCTCTCGTACTGCTGCTTCGGCATGAAGGAGTAGACCTGACACTGCACGATGGCGCGCTTGGCGCTCTCCGCCACCGCCTGGGCGATCGACCGCGACGGTCCCCTCACCGCGACGACGATGGGCTCTGATGCCAGCGATCCGTCGATCTTCATGGGAATGTCGATGTCGGCTTCATACTGATCGGCGTCCTGCCCGTTATAGGTGGGCGTGAAGCAGCGCTTGACCGCGCCCTGGAATGCACCACGCCAGGTCGCGACGTTGTTGGCGGCGGTCCCGGTCGCCGATCCCAGCGAGGCCGATGCGTTCAGCGCCGCGCCGGCGAGTTCGTGCCGGGTCGCCGCGCGCTTGTCGAGGTCGCGCTGGATCTGCGCGGGATCGAAGGTGCGCTCCTTGGGCTTGGGCTGCTGCTGCGGCTGCACCGCCGCGACCTTTTGCTCAACCGGCTTTGGCGGCGGCTTCTTGGTCTCCAACTTCTTCTGGAGCTCGGCGATCGGATCTTCCTTGGCCGGATCAGGCTTCTTTTCCTGCGGCTTCGGCTCTTCCTTCGGCTTCGCCTCGGCGACCGGCTTCGGCGGCTCGGGCTTCTTTTCGACCGGCTTCTCGACGGGTTTTGGCGGCGGCTCGGGCGTCGAGTTGGTCTTGATCAGCTCTTTCTTCTCGGTGATCTTGCCGACAGCGTCTTCCTCGGGCTTGGGCTCTGCGATCTTCTCCACCTTCGGCTTCGGCTTGTCCTTGTCGCCGGTCTTCTGCCCCGCCATCATCTTCGCGAGCTGATCCGAGGAGATGATGTCGATCGGAAGCGACTCTTCCGGCGCCACATAGGCCTTGCTGCTAAAGGTGACGAGCCCCCATCCCAGCACGAGGACGTGGAGAGCAATCGACGCAACGAGTGTCTTGTCGACCTTCACCTTCACGGCCTACCCCTGATCCGCTTCCGTGACGAGCGCCAGCTTCTTGAAGCCCGCGCCGGACAACAGGCCCATCACCCTGGCAACCGTTCCGTAATCGGCCTTCTTGTCGGCGCGCAGATAGATGCGTTCCTCGAGCCCGCCGCGGGCGTCCGTGATCGCCTTGAGCTTCGGCACCAGCTCGTTGATCGCGATCTCCGCGTCGTTGATGAACACCTTGCCCTTGATGTCGACCGACATCTGGATCGGCTTCTGGTCGTTCTGCTCGAGGCTTTTCGCCTGGGTCTGCGGCAGATCGAGCGGCACGCCGACGGTGAGCAGTGGTGCCGACACCATGAAGATGATGAGCAGCACCAGCATGACGTCGACCATGGGAGTGACGTTGATCTCGGCCATGACCGGCTTGCGCCGGCTGCGGCGCCCGCCGCCTCCGGACGAACTCGCGACGTTCATGCCCATGATCTGGTGCCCAATTTGCCCTTCACACTATACATGCCGTCGGTCAGCCCCGCTCGTCGATCTGACGCGACAGGATGGCGGAAAATTCATCCGCGAAGCCCTCGAGCCGCTGGGCCTGCCGGTTCACCTCGGAGGTGAACTTATTGTAGAAAATAGTGGCAGGAATGGCGGCGATAAGGCCGACGGCGGTCGCAAACAGCGCCTCCGCGATACCGGGGGCCACCACCGCCAGAGAGGTATTTTTCGACGCCGCGATCGACTGGAAGCTCGACATGATGCCCCAGACGGTGCCGAACAGGCCGACGAAGGGGCCGGCGGAGCCGACGGTCGCGAGCACCAGGAGTCGGCGTTCCAGCCGCTCCACCTCGCGCGCGATCGACACGTTCATCACCTTGTCGATGCGCATCTGGAGGCCCGCGACCGAGCGGGCATGGCTCTCGAAGGAACGCTTCCATTCGCGCATCGCCGCGACGAAACAGGCCGCCATGGAATGGGTCGGCTTGGCCGAGAGCGTGCGATAGAGTTCCTCGATCGATTCGCCGGACCAGAAGGCCTGCTCAAATCGGTCCATCGAGCGCCGCGTGCGCGCGTAAAGAAAGATCTTGTCGATGGCGATTGCCCAGACCCAGACCGAACAGGACAGAAGTCCCAGCATCACCGCTTTCACGATCCAGTGAGCCTGCCAGAACAGCGCAATCAGCGACACGTCGGCGGAGGCAGCAACCGGAAGGGCTGACTGAGCCACGTCGGCCGGATTCATAAGCAGTATCCTCTCAAGGCGGTCGTTACCCAACATCCTTCGGCCAGCAAATGGCTGCCGGTGTTCCCCAACAGCCGCGCTAGAACCGGCGCGGCTGGCAAGCCCGCTCAAAAGCCTTGTCTTTTTGGGGTGCAGGGCTCGTCCAAAGGCTCATCCAAAGCCGGTCGCCTGCATTCCCCGCCAAGATGTCAAAACTATGGGCCTCGACACGGCTTCGGGCGCGACTGTCCGCAATTACCAGAGCCCGGCGTTGGTTAATGGCGGGTTACCGGCAGCGAATTTGGCTCCGGGAAAGGCAGGCAGCGCAGGGGGATGGGAGGCAGGCGGGTCCGCTGCGTCGGGCACGGGAGTTCCGCTTCATACCTGCAGACAGCATGCAGAGCGCCGTCCAGCGCCTGCAGGAACCAGCCCTCGCCCGGAAAAGTTGTCCTGGAAATTCATTTTTGGCGAGGTATTCCATGAGCATCAACCCCAAAACGACCGCCGCGGTCGGCGACCACCCTCTGCACCCGATGCTGATTCCATTCCCCGTCGCGTTCCTGGTCGGCGCGCCCGTCGCCGATCTGGCGTTCATCGGAACCGGCGATGCTTTCTGGGCGCGCGCCGCGATCTGGCTGATCGGCGCCGGCATTGTCATGGCGCTCGTTGCTGCTGCGGCCGGCTTTACGGACTTCTTCAGCGAGCCCCGGATCCGCCGCCTGAATGATGCCTGGTACCATATGGTCGGCAATCTCGCAGCGGTCGTGCTGGCGCTGGTGAACTTCTATCTCCGCTACGCGCAAGGCACTGAAGCTGCGGTCAAGCCGTGGGGCGTGGTGCTGTCGCTCATCGTCGTCGGCATCCTCCTGTTCACGGGATGGAAGGGCTGGGAGATGGTGTATCGGCATCACGTCGCGGTGCTGGACGCGCCAGGCCAGACCAGTTCGGAGCCGGTCACGCCGGATCGTGGCGGCGAGAACCACCGGCGGGCCGCCTGACGCCGTGCCGATGCTGATGTTCTGAAAGGCTTGTGACCTCCGCCGATCACCACCTCGGCGCCGATAATCATGCCGGTGGCATGGTCGAAATCCTCGGTGATCGGCCGCTGCGCTCGACCTGGCGTGCGCTCGGTGCCGTTTCCGTGAGACTACGTGCTTGCATAGCAGGCATTCAGGACCATATGGTTCGTCGAGCTTCGGCCGACCGGTTTGGCCGAATGTACCGGCAAAGCATCTCGTTCGCGACCCCGCGGTGGCACGCCATCAGCGGGGTTTTTCACGGGCGGCCGACTTTGGCCGCGCCGGAGCGAAACGCATCCTCTTCGTTCAAGGTCACTCTGAAAACATGTCGCCCAACACCGCCGCCGACGACCAGCATGACGACATCATGTATCCCTCCGCCCTGCCGTTTCTGCTGGTCCATCTCGGCTGCGTTGCAGCGATCTGGTCAGGCATCGATTGGCAGGCCGTCGTGATCTGCGTCTCACTCTATTGCGTGCGGATGTTTGCGATCGGAGCCGGCTACCACCGCTACTTCTCACATCGGGCATTTGCGACCGGCCGAGTGTTTCAGTTCATCCTGGCCTGCCTCGCGCAGAGCAGCGCGCAGAAGAGCGTGTTGTGGTGGGCGGCCAAGCATCGGCACCATCACCTGCATTCCGATACCGAAACCGACGTGCATTCGCCGCGTCACCGCGGCTTCCTCTACAGCCATCTCGGCTGGATTTTTTCGCGGCAGCACGACTCGACCGACCTCGTGAAGATCGCCGATTTCGCCGCTTATCCGGAGCTGATGTGGCTGCATCGGCTCGAGCTGTTGCCGGCCTTTGTGCTTGCAGCGCTCTGCTTCCTGGTGGCGGGCTGGTCAGGTCTGGTCGTCGGCTTCCTCTGGAGCACGGTGCTGGTCTATCACGCGACCTTCTGCATCAATTCCCTCGCCCATGTGCATGGACGCAAGCGGTACGTGACGGGTGATGATTCCCGCAACAACTGGCTGCTGGCGTTGTTCACCCTGGGTGAGGGCTGGCACAACAATCACCACGCCTACCAGAGCAGCGTGCGACAGGGCTTTCGCTGGTGGGAGATCGACGTGACCTATTACATCCTGAAGGTCTTGTCGTGGATCGGCGTCGTCTGGAACATGAAGGCGCCGCCCGAACAGGTGCTGCGCAACGAGCAGCCGCTCGGCGCGCGGGTCATCAATCGGGCGGCCCGCGAACTTGCCGGACGGTTCGATGCGCAGACCTTGGCCCATGCGATTTCGTCGGCGCGGCGCCGGGCAGACCTCGCCCAGCTGCAACTGCCGACGCTGCACGACATCCTCAACCGCGCGCACGAAGGCGTCGATGCGCTGACGCATCTGCATCTGCCGAAGATCCCGAGCCGGGACGAGTTTCTCGCCGAGGCCAAGGCGATGTTCGCGCGAACACGATCGCTCAACGAAATCGTGGACCACGCCTACGAACACTTCCTGGCGTCGGTCCGCGCGCAGCTCGCGATCACGACCTGAACGTCGCGGCTGACCGCCGCCTTCCCCGAAAACCAAACCGCCCGCCTGCGGGTTGCGCAGGCGGGCGGCTCGGGGCCATCAGGACTTTGGGGGCATGCGCCTGAAGGCTTTGAGAGGTGTCAACCCTGCTGCTGGTCGGTCGGCGGCGGGGTCGGACGGGTCTTGTGCTGCGCCATGAACTGGTCGAACTCCTCCTTGTCCTTGGCGTGACGCAGCCGGGTCAGGAAATCCTTGAACTCGCGCTGCTCTTCCTCGAGCCGCTGCAGCGTCTCGGCGCGATATTCATCGAAGGCGCGGTTGCCGGATGACGGCGGGCCGAAGCCAAAGCCGAAGCCACGGCGCTCCATGCGATCGCGCATGCGGTCCATCCTGTACTGCATCTTCTCCATCTTGTTCTGCCAGCGATCCTGGTGGCTCCAGCACGACATTCTTCTGCTCCCGAGTGTGAAAAAGAGAAGGGCAAGTCCGATCGGCCACCAGATGATGAAGCCGAGAATGGTCACGGCGATCCAGCCGGGATGCCAGGGCGTCTCCAGCATGTGAGGACGCTGGTACTGTTGGTATTGGTCCGAGGGGCCGCGCCATCGATTGACATCAGCGGTGTAGGCCATTTCCATCTCCATGACGGCATCAGCGCCGTTGTGAATGTAAATAACATTTACATAGCTAGACCATCCCGCGATTTTGTCAAGCCAGCCGCCAGACAGGGTCGCCGAATTATTTGCGCAATTTTATTTCGGCTTGCCCCAGGGGCCGCCGGGCGGCACGCCTGAACCGGAGGACGCCTCCGGTGGCACTGGCGGCGGCTCGGCGCTCTTCTGCGGGCGGCGATCCGTCGGGAAGCCGAGACCACGCAAATAGATCAGCACCTCGGCTTCGAGCAGTTCATCCGGCGACATCGGCAGTTTTCGTCGCGCGGCATCGCCGCGGGAAAACAAGGAGGCCACGCCATGCGCCATGGACCAGATGTGCAGCGCCATCATCATCGCCGGCGGCCGCGGCGTGCCGGGAGGCGCCAATGCGGCGAGCCGCTCCGCGGCGGCGCGAATGATGTTGAAGGCGCGCTCGCTGGCGGCCTGAAGCGCCGGATTGGCATCGACCGGCAGGCCGGATTCGAACATCGCGTTATAGAAAGCGGGCTCCTCGCGGGCGAAGGCGAGATAGGCCTTGCCGACGCGCTCGAACGCGGTGACCGTGTCGGGACGCCCATCGTCCCAGGCCGAAGTCAGGCGCGCCTCGAACTGCTCGAAGCCGCGCTGGGCAATCGAGGACAACAGCTCGTCGCGGTCACGAAAATGCCGATAAGGCGCCGCCGCGCTGACCCCGGCCATGCGCGCAGCATCGGCAAAGGTGAAGCCGGCCGCGCCCTTCTCGGCAATCAGCCCGAGAGCGGCCTGCAACAGGGCCTCCTTCAGATTGCCGTGGTGATAGCCGCGCTCGGCGCGGCGTTGCTCCTTGCGCCAGCTCATGTGAACGACTTTTACATGAGGCGGACGTGAAGGTCACTAGCGGCGATGAGGCGTCATTAACCCGTATTTTCACGTCAGGCCGGGCCGATGCGTCAGTATCGGCCCGGAAAGGAGTTCGACCGAAGCTACATCTGCGGAATGGGCAGCACGGGCATGACTTCGATCGCCTCGCCCGGGAAGATCGCAAAATGCGGATGGTTCTCGAACAGCCTGGCTGCTTCCTCTTGCGAGGCAGCCCGCACGACCGTGAAGCCGGTCAGGGCATTGCTGACCTCGGTGATGCCGCTTGCGTCGATCCTGCGGGTCTTCCCGAGCGGGCCGCCCATCTCGACGATGACGGCTTGGTGCTTCTCGACCCAGCCGTGCCAGGCGGCCATGCCCTCCTGCTCCCTTGCTTTCCGTTCGGCCTCGGGCAGCGCGCGCCAGGCCGCCATTTTCGCACCCGTCATGCTGCCGAGATAGACGGCGAGAAATTTCTGTTCGGTGCTCATCGGTTCTCTCCTTGTTGATCGATTGACGCTAGCCGCGATTCATCGCGACCGCTGTGGCTACTTCTTCAGCTCGTCGAATCCGGCGGCGGCGTGCTGCACGTCGGGCGGAAAGTCGCTCATCTCCTGCACCTGCCGGATCTCAATGATTTCGTTCGGCGAGGCCGGACACTTCTTGGCCCATGCGATCGCGTCCTCGCGCGAGGCGACCTCGATCATCCAGTAACCACCCAGGACCTCCTTGGCCTCAGTGAAAGGCCCGTCGGTCACGACAGGCACGCCGGTCGCAAACGAGACCCGTGCGCCCATCGAGGGCGGATGCAGGCCGTCGAGCGTGATCAGCACGCCGGCATCCTTCAGCGCCTCGTTGTAGCGCATCATCGCGGCAACGCGTTCTGGATCGAGCTGCACGTCCGGCGGTGCGCTCTCGTAACCGAGTGGGATCATGAGCATCATAAATCGCATGGGAGTTCCTCGTTATTCGCTGTCACTTCCGGGGCGCGACGAAGTCACGAGCCCCGGAGTCCATTCATCGCTATTGCTGCCGCCGATGGATCCGGCTGGCGCTATCCGCGCCCCGGAATGACGGCGGCGGAGAGCTATTTCTTCGCCGCATGGGCGCGCGTGCGCTCTTCCTGCTCGCGCAGTTCGGGGGTGAAGGCTTCGCCAAAGTCGTCGGCCGAAAACACTTGGCGGATCTCGATCTCGGAGCCGGAGTCGAACGGCGCACGCTTCATCCAGGCGATGGCCTCGTCGAGCGATGCAGTCTTGATCAGCCAGAAGCCGGCGATCAGATCGGGGGAGAGATCGAACGGACCGCGGGTGACGCTTGCCTCCGACCGCGCTGAATATCTGAGCCGGGCGCCCTTCACCGTCGGATGCAGGCCCTCGCCGGCCTCGATCACGCCGGCCTTGGCCATTTCCTCGTTGAACCTGCCCATGGCCGCCAGCATCTCCGTGCTCGGCATCTTGCCGGCCTCGGTATCCTGGTTTGCCTTGACGATCACCATGAAACGCATGGACGTGCTCCGTGATATGCATGGAAGGGGGCCGGTCCGGCCCCTGCTCCCAAGTAAGACGAATGCAATCTCCTCGAGCCGACACCGACCTGGAGATAATTTGGTCGATCTGGAAGCCAGTCGCCGCGGCTTCGGCGAAAACGGCTGTCGATGCGGCCGAGCCCCCGTTTCCGACGTGATGAACTCGACCTTGCGAAGCCTCGATCCGCCACGCGGGGAAACTTGACGAGACCTGATGCCGGCGAACCCGAGGCCAGGCGCGGCATCAGCGGCACCTAGCGATCCCCCCTCCCCCCGGCAACCGCGATGTGACGGGGATTGACTTTCGGTTGCCCTTCTTGTCGGAACGAAAGCAAAGTAAAATGCGTTGGCCGCCGCGCGGCTTACGTTTCCGACAGGGACAGATCACCAATGCCGCAAGCCCCACAAAAAGTCGCCCTCGTCACCGGAGCTGCGCGCGGCATCGGGCTTGCGACCGCGAAGAAGTTCCTCGCCGAGGGCTGGCGCGTGGCGTTGCTCGACGTCGAGAGCGAACTGCTCGGCCGCGCGGTCGCCGAGATCAGCCAGAGCGAGGCGACGCTGGCGCTCACCTGCGATGTCTCAGACAAGGCTGCGGTTGCCACTGCAATGACCGCGCTCGAACGGCAATTCGGCCGGCTGGATGCGCTCGTCAACAATGCCGGCATCGCGGTGTTCGCGCCGCTGATGGAGACGTCGGAGGCTGACTGGCGCCGCGTGCTCGAAGTCAACCTCACCGGCCCGTTCCTCTGCACCAAGGCAGCGGTGCCCTTGATGCGCGACGGCATTGGCGGCGCCATCGTCAACATCACCTCGATCTCGGCGGTGCGCGCCTCGACGCTGCGCTCGGCCTACGGCACCAGCAAGGCGGGGCTGGCGCACCTCACCAAGCAGCTCGCGGTCGAGCTCGCCTCCCTCAATATCCGCGTCAACGCGGTCGCTCCGGGGCCTGTCGACACCGCGATGGCGAAGCAGGTGCACACCAAGGAGATCCGCGCCGACTATCACGACGCCATTCCGCTCAACCGTTACGGCCTGGAACAGGAGCTCGCGGACGCGATCTACTTCCTGTGCTCGGCAAATGCGAGCTACATCACTGGCCAAATTTTAGCCGTTGATGGCGGCTTCGATGCGGCGGGTATCGGCCTGCCGACACTGCGCGGCCAGCGGCGCAACGGGTAGGCACGGGTAAGGTGGGCAAAGGCGCACACGCGCCGTGCCCACCCTCGTTCCGGACCAGCGGTGCCAATGCTGGCACGCGGAGCCTGTCATCGGGCGCGCATTCGCGCGACCGGTGGCTTTGCCCACCTTGATGTCGAGAGTTCGGAGAGTGCCATGCGACGCGTCACCTTCAAAACCTGGCTGCTCGCGACAGCTCTGCTCGCCTCTGCGCCCGCGGCCGCGGAGATCCGCATCATCCAATCGCCGGGCGGACAGGTCGGGCCGTTCCTCGACCTGTTCGAGCAGGTGCGCGAGAGCGGCGAGCGCGTGGTGATCGATGGTCCTTGCCTGTCCGCCTGCACCCTGGTGCTGAGCATCGTGCCAGGCGAGCGCATCTGTGTCACCAAGCGGGCGGTGCTCGGCTTCCATGCCGCACGTTCGATCGACCGGCGCGGGCACATCTATGCCGAGCCGGAGGCATCGGTCGCGGTGCTTGCGGCCTATCCCGGCCCGGTGCGCGACTGGATCAGCCGCCGTGGCGGCCTCACTTCGCGGCTGCTCTTGCTCAAGGGGCGTGATCTCGCCGCGATCTACCCGCGCTGCCGCTGACCAATTTGCCAGCCGCCGCTCCAATGGCCCTTGGCTTGGCTGGTCCGAGGCCATAGGGCGGGTTCCCTGTGCTCGCACGTTATGTGCGCACCGGGGTTGTTCGCCATCACGCGCTGGCTAGCTTCAAAAGAGAGTCTGAATCACCGGCACCAGCTTCATGCTGACGCAGATGAGCATCCCCCAAAGAGCAAAATTGATCTGTAGCGCCGCCGCCATCGGTCGCTCCCCTTCCAAGTGACGTCCATCCCAGTTTGTAGATTTTATGACTCACAAATAACGATTCTGACGTGCAGAGCACAGCCCAATATTGCGTCAATTGTTGTGCGATGCAGTCCGCATCGTTTCACGAAGCGGCCGCACTGCTCGCGCAAAGTGATGCGAATCGCCAATTCATTCCTCGGCCATGCCGGCCCACTGGTTTGCCTTAAGTTCCATTTGACCGACGCGATGCAAGTTTTCCCGGATGCGCAGTCGCACCGGCGCAGGAGCGTCGCCCGATCGCGTGGGATAGCCTCGGCCAAGACCCCAACAACGCCCGAACCGCCCTCAAATCGCGAAACGGCACGCAACGAATCCCGTCCCCGCGGCAAATGATCCCAATCGGGAGCGGGAACGCGTGCTCGGCACCCTGCGGCCATACTCCGAGGCGTGGTGGGCGGTCCATGACGAGATCGAAGCGGACAATAACAGGCAGCTCGGCACGAAGCTCGTGATTTGCCCTCGCTGAGTGCAAGCGTCGCCGCCGGGCGCGGACGTGACCGGATCAATCCGATGAGAGGATGAACGGCCGATCCGCGCCTGACGGAGCGGCTCCACGCTCCGTACGATCCATTATGTGTCCCCTCTCCCGCGGCTTTGGAGAGAGGGGATCACATTCAATCGACCATGTGGGCGATCGCGCCCGTCACATTCCTTCCGCCGGGCAGTTCACCATCCAGGGAATGCCGAACTTATCGACGCACATGCCAAAACCCTTGGCCCAGAACGTCTTGCTGTAGGGCATGGTGACGCTGCCGCCGTCGGCGAGCGCGTTGAACTTGCGCTCGCCGTCCGCGGGGTCCTTGACCGTGAGCGAGATCGAAAAGCCCTGTGGCTTTTGAAAATGCTCGGGCGGCGCGTCGGAGGCCATCAATACGCTGCCGTCGGGCAGCGACATTCGCGCATGCATGATCATCTTCTCGCGCCCGGGCGAGGCGGGCACCTCCGGCGGCGCGTCCGAGGCGCGCATCATGGCATCGATCTTGCCGCCGAGAACCTTGACGTAATAGTTGAACGCAGCTTCGCAGGTGTCCTGATAGAACAGATAGGGATTGAGCATCGTTTCTCTCCTCTTCGCTTCCTGTGAGACTTATTGCTTCTCAGTGAGCTTCTTCAGGCTGGCGAGGCCGGCCTCAAAATCCTTGCCGATCATGCTGTCCATGTTGATGAACACCTGCATCAGCTTGGACAGGAACGGGGCCGGACCATACATCGCCCACGTGATCAGTGTGGCATCACCTTGCGGCACAAAGGTGAACTCGGCGCTGTTATGGCCTTCGAGCGGGCGCTCGAAATCAAGCTTGATGCGGAGCCTCAAAGGCGCGTTCGCCTCGAGGATCTCCATGTGGCCGGCGCCGACATTGTTGTTCCCGTCCCAGGCATAGCTCGCGCCCTTACCTTCCGCGGCTCCGCCGAAGGTCCGCCTCATGGCGGGATCGCGGCTCTCGTAGGGCGACCAGGCGGTCCAGCGGTGGAAATCGGCCACCTGCGGATAGATCGCGTCGGCCGGCGCTTTCACGGCGAGAGTGCGCTCGACACGGAATGTGTCGGGTTTCGTCACGGCAAAGACCAGCACGGCCGCAATTCCGGCCGCGAGGACGATTGCGATGACGGCAATGGCTTTCAGCATGGATGGGCTCCCGGGACACACGCATAGGACGAACGAGCGAGGCCCCGGCCGACAAGATCGAAACGAAATTTTTGGCACGCTGCCCACCCCACGTCGTGGCCGGGCGTTGCCCCGGCCATCGACGTTCTTCGCCGATGGCAAGACTGGGCTGCCCGGGACAAGCCGGGACATGACGACCGCGACGGTTTGCGCCCTATTTCGCCTTGGCGCTTTCCTTCGGCTTCGGCTGGCTGTCCCGGATCAGGCGATCCAGATGCATGCGGATGTGGGCGGCTTCCGCTGAGGTGTTGGCGAGCGCGATGGCGCGGTCGAAGGCGATGCGGGCCTCGTCGTTGCGGCCGAGCTGCATCAGGAAGGCACCGCGCACGCCGTAGAAATGGAAGTAGTTGGCAAGCTTCGGCGCCAGCGGCTCGATCAGGTCCAGCGCGGCCTGAGGTCCGCGCACCTTGGAGACCGCGACGGCGCGGTTGAGCGTCACCACCGGCGAGGGCTGCAGCACTTCGAGCGCGCCGTAGAGCAGGTCGATCTGCGCCCAGTCGGTCTCCTCTGGCGTCGATGCCCGCGCATGCAGCGCGGCGATCGCGGCCTGGATCTGGTAGGGCCCGCTGTGGCGGTGACGCATCGCCTTGTCAATCAGGGCAAGGCCCTCCGCGATCATGGTGCCGTTCCAGAGCGAACGGTCCTGGTCCTCCAGCAGGATCAGCGACCCATCCGCGGCAAAGCGGGCGGCGCTGCGCGCGTGCTGCAACAGGATCAGCGCCGTCAGGCCCATGATCTCCGGCTCGCTCTGAAACAGCCGCAGCAGCAGCCGCGCCAGCCGGATCGCCTCTTCGCACAGCGGCTTGCGGAGCTCCGCGGTATCGCCGCTCGCCGAATAGCCCTCGTTGAAGATCAGGTAGATCATCGCCGCGACGCTGGCGAGCCGCTCGGAACGCTCGACCGCGCCGGGCGCTTCGAAGGGTACGCCGGCGTCGGCGACCTTTGCCTTGGCGCGGGTGATGCGCTGCTCCATCGCGGCCTCCGAAACCAGAAAGGCGCGCGCGATCTGCTTCACGGTGAGGCCGCAGACGATGCGCAGCGCCAGCGCGATCTGCTGCGTCGCCGGCAGTTGCGGATGGCAGCAGATGAACATCAGCCGCAAAATATCGTCGCGGTAGTGCGAGCCGTCGAGCCGCTCCGCGAGCGCGCCCTCGGCGTCGTCGAGATCGGAGATCGCTTGGTCGTCGTCCGGCAGCGGTTGCTGCTTGCGGGCGCGGCGGACCTCGTCGATCGCGACGTTGCGGCCGACCATGATCAGCCAGGCCGCGGGATCGCGCGGCGGGCCATTCTGCGGCCAAGTTTTCAGCGCGCGCAAGCAGGCGTTCTGAAAGGCCTCTTCGGCGGTGTCGAGATCGCGGAAATAGCGCAGCAGCGCCCCGACCGCCTGAGGGCGCGCCGAGGTCAGCGCAGTCTCGATCCAGGCGGTGTCGGCCTCGCTCACGTCAGATTCCCTCCGGGCCTGAACACGCCGACGGGACGCACCTCATAGGCGCCGCCGGGATTGGCAGCGCCGAGATCGCGGGCGACGTCGAGCGCGTCGTCGAGGTTCTTGCAGTCGACGATGTAGAAGCCGAGGAGTTGCTCCTTGGTCTCCGCATAGGGGCCGTCGAGCACCAGCGGCGGGTCTTCCTTGCGCAGCGTCGCCGCCGCGGTGGTCGGCAACAGCCGCGCCACCGGCCCGAGCCGGCCCTGTTTGGTGAGCTTCTCCTGCACCACGGCGAGCTTCTTCATCACGGCCTCGTCCTGGTCCTTGCTCCAGGAGCCGACGAAGTCCTCATCGTGGTAGCAAAGAATGGCATAAAGCATAGGCGACACTTCCCTCGTCTGTTCTAAAGACGCGCCAATATGCCTCGCCCCGACAGGGCTGCGGAAAAAATTTGCAAGAAAAATCCGGTAGATCGTGCCAAGGAGGGCCTTCTCAAGCGGAACTCGACGAGGCACTTCGAATGACCCTGGGCACACTGGCCGTCCTGATCAACAGCACGCAGCAGAACTGGCTGCCGGAGCGCTGGAAGGCCCGGTTCGAGACGGTCTGCGGCGGCCGTCGCGTGGTGCTGCTGCCTGATGCGGGGCTCGATCCGGCCGAGGTGCACTATGCCGCCGTGTGGAAACCGGTGCCGGGCGATCTCGGTGCCTTCCCCAATCTGCGTGCGATCTTCAATCTGGGCGCCGGCGTGGACGCGCTGATGGCCGACAGGAGCCTGCCCGATGTGCCGCTGGTGCGCGTCGCAGTGCCCGACCTGACCAACCGCATGACTGAATATGTCGTGCTACATGTGCTGATGCACCATCGCCAGGAGCTCTATTTGCGCCAGTGCCAGCGCGAGAAGCGCTGGGAGCCGACTTATCAATGGCCTGCAAGCGCGGTCACAGTGAGCATCATGGGGCTCGGCACGCTGGGCAGTGATGCGGCCGCCGTGCTGCGCCGGCTCGGCTTCCGCGTCACCGGCTGGAGCCGCAGCCCGCGCGCGATCGAGGGCGTGGAATGCTTCCACGGCGCAGCCGGAATGGACGCGTTCCTGCGCACGACCGACATCCTGGTCTGCCTGCTGCCGCTGACGCCTGACACGCACGGCATCCTCAACCGCGACGTCTTCACAAAGCTCAACCGTAAGAGCCCGCTCGGCGCGCCGGTGCTGATCAACGCCGGCCGCGGCGGCTTGCAGAACGAAGCCGACATCCTGGCCTGCCTCGATGACGGCACGCTGGGCGCCGCCTCGCTCGACGTTTTCGTCCAGGAGCCGCAGCCAGCGGATAGCCGGTTCTGGGCCCACCCCAAGGTGCTGCTGACGCCGCACAATGCGGCCGACACTGACGCGGATGCGATCTCGGCCTACGTCGCCGAGCAGATTGCGCGGTTCGAAGCGGGCGGCGTGCTGGAGAACGTGGTGAATCGGGCGAGAGGGTATTAGCGCTCCGTCCGGTTTGGCAAGACGCACGACCGCGCCTCACCCTCGATGTCGTCCCGGCCTGCACCGGACGGCTCAGTTTTTGACCCCGATCCCCACCATCAGGTCGATCGCGCCGCTGACGATCGCCTCCAGCTCCTTGCGCGGAACGTGGGCGCGGGAGCGGATGGCGATCGTGTGCACGGTCGCGGATGCGACCTGCGCCAGCACCGCCGGCTCGGCGCTATCAGGCAGTTCGCCCTTCTCCTTGGCGCGGCGGAAGCAACTGGCAAAGGCCTTGTCGAGCTCGGTGAGACCGTCGAGCACCATGGCGCGGATCTCGGGATCACTCACTGCCTCGGATGCCGCAGTCACCACCGTGAAGCAGCCTCGCGGACCAGTGTCGCCCGAAAGATAAATGTTTAGCGCGGACGCGAAGATGTGCTCCAGGCGCTGGCGCACCGGCATCTCCTGGCGAAAGATCTCCGCCATCGACGCGCGCGCTTCCTCCCGGTAGCGCTGGTAGCTCTTGATGTAGAGCTCGCGCTTGTCGCCGAACGCCCCATAGAGGCTCGGCCGGTTCATGCCGGTGGCTTCGCTGAGATCGTCCAGCGAGGTCGCGGCAAAGCCCTGCTTGCGGAACAGGTCGAGCGCCCTGCCAAGCGCGACGCCGGGCTCATAGGCACGCGGCCGGCCGCGGCGCTTGGGTCCGCTGGCAGCAACCGGCGGCTTCGATTTTTGTACCATTTCGCAAGATAATCCTTGACCGGTCTTATATTATGCAAGACAGTATAAAAATCAATCTGGCCAGGTTGAGCGACACCCCAGAACGAATTGCCCCAGGAGGCTACAGATGGATCTCTATTTCTCGCCGCTCGCCTGCTCGATGGCGACCCGCGTCGCGCTGTACGAAGCTGGCGCCGAAGCGAGCTATCTCGAAGTCGATCCGCCGACCAAGACAGTGCTGAACGACGGCTCCGACTTCCGCACCGTGAACCCGATTGGCCTCGTGCCCACTCTGCGCACCGACGAGGGCGTGGTGCTGACCGAGAACGCCGCGATCCTGCAATATGTCGCCGATCGTTTTCCGCAATCCGGCCTCGCCGCCGCCGCCGGTATCGAGCGCACGCGGCTGCATCAATGGCTCTGCTTTGTCGGCACCGAGCTACACAAGGCCTTGTTCGTCCCCTTGCTCGACCGCAAGGCGCCGCAGGAGGCCAAGGCCTATGCGCTGGAGAAGAACCTGTCGCGGCTCGACTATCTCGACAATCATCTCAAGGGACGTGAATTCCTGCTCGACCATTTCAGTGTCGCTGATGCCTATCTCGTCACGGTGATCAACTGGACCATGGCGACGCCGCCGATCGAGCTCGCGAAATGGCCGAACCTGAAGGCCTATTACGAGCGCCTGCGCCAGCGGCCGTCGATCGCACGCGCGATCGCGGAGGAGTTCGAGCTGTACAAGGCCGAGCTCGCGCGGAAGAAGGCCGCGGCGTAAGCCTGAGGCGTCGCAATGCCGTCCCGGCACCGGCCGGGACGGCACGATCTATCCGTAGAGCACCCGCGGCAGCAGCGTGACAATGCCGGGCCACAGCGTCAGCAGCAGCACGAAGCCGATCATGATCATCAGATACGGCATCGTCACGCGGGCGATGTAGCCGAGACCATCTTCGGTCAGGCCCTGGATCACGAACAGGTTGAAGCCGACCGGCGGGGTGATCTGCGCCATCTCGACGGCCAGCACCAGGAAGACGCCGAACCAGATCTCATCGAAGCCCGCCGCCTTCACGATCGGCAGCACGATCGGCAGCGTCATCACGATCATCGAGAAGCCGTCGAGGAAGCAGCCGAGGACGAGATAGAAGACGACCAGCACCACGATCAGCATGAAGGGCGACAGGCCCAAGCCCTTCACGAAGGCGGCAATCGCCTGTGGGATGCCGAGGAAGGCAGCCGCGTTGCCGAGGATCGAGGCGCCGAGCACGATCAGCGCAATCATCGAGCAGGTGACCACCGAGCCGATCAGCACGTCCCGCATCACCTGCCGCGACATCGCTCCTTGCGCCCATGCGACAAGCGCGGCGCCGAGGACGCCGACAGCCGCAGCTTCCGACGGGGTTGCGAGGCCGCCATACATGGAGCCGAGCACACAGCCGATCAGGAACAGGGCCGGCGCAAGATCCTTCAGCGCCGCAAAGCGCTCGCTCCAGGGCACCTGCGAAAGCTTTGCTTCCGTCTCCGGCACCATGCTGCGGTTGAGGCTCGTGTGCAGCATCACCCAGGCCATGAAGGTGGCGGCGAGCAAGAAGCCGGGCAGCACGCCGGCGGTGAACAGTTTCAAAATCGAGACATCGCCGAGCACGCCGTAGATGATCATGATGTTGGACGGCGGGATCAGGAAGCCGAGCGTGCCGGCGCCGGCGAGCGAGCCGATCGCGATGTCGCGCGAATAGCCGCGGCGCAGCAGCTCGTTGAGCGACATGCGGCCGATCACCTGCGTGGTCGCGGCCGACGAGCCTGAGATCGCGGCGAAGATGGTACAGCCGATCACGTTCACATGCAGCAGGCGACCGGGCAAAAGCCCAGCCCACGGCGCGAGTCCCTGAAACAGCGAACGCGACAAGCGGGTACGAAACAACAGCTCGCCCATCAGGATGAACAGCGGCAGCGCCAGCAGCTCCTGCGTGGTCAGGATGTTCCAGGCATATTGCGGCAGCAGCTTGTCGAGCGGGATCGAGCGGAACATCGCGAGCAGCAGCGTCGCGGTGAGCGCGAGCGTCAGGCCGATCCACACGCCGCACGCCAGCAACGCGAACAGGATCACGAAAAGGGCAACGACTTCGATGGTCATGGGATCCGCTGTCCGGAGGCTGGCGCGTGAGCGATCATTCTACGGGCGAGGCCTTCATGCGGTGATCCTCTAGCGGCAGGCCGAGCACGGCCTGGATCGCGCGCGCCAGGAACTGAAGCGTCAAGAGCAGCATGCCGAAGGTGACGACGGCTTGTGGAAACCACAGCGGCGTATCGCTCGATGTCGAGACCTGGCCGCGCACATAGGCACCGAAGGCAAACTTCGCCATCGCTGAGGTCAGGAACGCCATGAAAGCGAAGCCGGCAGCCGCCGACAGGACTTCGAGTACGCGCTGCACCAAGGCCGGCGCGTTCTTGAGCAGCAGGACGACTCGGATGTGACCGCCGCCACGCAGCGTCATCGCGGCGCCAAAAGTGAAGGACGCCGCCATCAGATAGGACGAGTATTCCCAGGCGATCGAGATCGACGGCGGGAAAAACGACAGGAAGTTCGAGAGGAAGCGCGTTGCGACCTCGCACAGCATCAGCAGGGCCAGCATCAACAGACAGCCGCCGCCAATCCAGCCGTCGAGCCGGCCGAGGCGGTCGATGCCGTCGAGCAGGATGCGCAGCGGCGCCGGCGCCGTTGCATTGAGGCTCTGCGGAGCTTCGGGCGAGACGCTCACGACGCCTTCACCATCAGCCACGCTTCATTTCGGCGAGATAAGCCCGCACCGGCTTGTCGGCTGCCGGCACGCGTTTGAGGAAAGCATCGAGCTGCGGCGCGGTCTTGGCCCGAATTTCGGTCATCATCGCGTCCGAGACCGGCACCACCTCCATGCCGCCCTCCTTCAGACGATTGAGGCTGTCTACATCGGCCTTGAGCGAGTTGGCCCAGAAGCCCGGCTCCATCTTGGCGGCGATGCCGCCGATGAGCTGCTGCTGATCGGCGCTGAGCGCTTTCCAGGAATCGAGATTGACGGTGAGCATCTGCGACGACCAGACGTGGTTGGTTGGGTAGACGTATTTCAGGAACTCCCAGAATTTTCCGTCGACACCCGACACTGACGACGTCGAAACGCCGGCCACTGCGCCGGAAGCGAGCGCAGGGATGGTCTCCCCCCAGGGAATCATGACCGCGGCCATGCCGATCGCGTTCAGCATGTCGACGGCGTTCTTGTCGGGGACGCGGATCTTGATGTTCTTCAGGCCCTCGACGTTGGCGACCTTGACCTTGAGATGCAGATATTGCGTCGGCCACGGCACGATGTAGAGGATCTTCTGGTTGTTGCGGGTGACGACTTTCTCGTATTCGGGCCGCACATATTTGTGCAGCACCTTCAGCTCGTCCATCGAGCCGCACAGGAAGGGGATGCTCTCGACGCCCATGAAGGGCTCGTCGCCGACCTGCTGGATGTTGAGGACGTCGGCGAGCGGCACCAGGCCATCGCGCACGGCGCGCAGATGCTCGGGGCCCTTGAAGCCGAGCTGGCCGCCGGCCTTCACCGTGATGTTGACAGTGCCGCTGCTCTGCTTCTTCACCTCCTCGGCGAAGGCAAAAGCGTTCTGGGTGTGGAAATTGCCGTCAGGCCAGACCGTCGACATGTCCCAGCTCACGCCCGCCGCCCGGGCGCGAGTGGAGATGTGGCCGGCCGCAAGCAGCGTCGCTGCGCCCGCGGTGAAGCTTCGTCGCGTGATCATTGCACCCCTCCGTTCGCTACGCGCGCGACGCCTGACGCGTCACCGTGTGTACCCGTAAACTGCAATCGCGCTATCGGCAGACACGAGGCCGCTCTCGACGTCGTCCTTGACGGCCGCTCGATCGCGTTCGACGGGCGCGCCGATCCCGGCACCGCCCGGTGTCAGCACCACCAGCCGATCCTCGGGCGGCACCTGCTGAAAGCCCTTGCCCCGCAGCTTCTTTCCAGACTTCAGGCCGACATAGCCGGCCGCGCCGTCCTCGCCGCCATCACGCCCGCGCGGCGGATGATCGATACGGTCGAACGCGGCAAGAATGTCGAACGGGGCATCGACGCCGCTGCCAACCTCGATGATCTGACCGAGCCCGCCGCGGGTGCGCCCTGCTCCGCCGGAATCCGGACGCAGCTCCTTGCGCCAGAAGATCAAAGGCGTCTGCGTCTCTGCGATCTCGACCGGCGTACCGCGCACACCGCTGGGATAGGCGGTGGCCGACAGCCCGTCCTTGTCGAAGCGCGCACCGGTGCCGCCATTGGAGGTCACCGCCATCGAGAACCCGTAATTGCCGCCGGCGCCGCTTCGGGTCTGTCCGCGGACGTTGAGATTCCACAGGCACGAGGTGCCTTCGGCCGGCACGCGCTCGGGGATGATCTGGCGCAGGCAGCCGAACACGACGTCGGGCAACATCTGGCCGATGATGTGGCGCGAGGCCACCGGCGCCGGCTTCGGCGCATTGAGGATCGCACCCGCCGGCGCCGACACCGTCAGCGGCGAGAGCGAGCCGGCGTTGTTCGGGATCTGCGAGGCAACGACGCAGCCGAGGCCGAACACGGTGTAGGCCGTGGTATAGGACAAGGGCACGTTGATGCCGAACTTGGAGGCGGCCGAGGTGCCGTCGAAATCGACGTGAATGCCTTTGTCCGAAATCGTCAAGGTCGCGACAAGCGTGACCGGCGCGTCATAGCCGTCGACAACCATGGTGTTGCGCCAGCTTCCTTTCGGAAGTTTCGCGACCTCGGCCAGCACGGCCTCGCGCGAGCGTTCGCAGATGTAGTCGCCGAGCTCGTCGAGCGTATCGATGCCGAACTCCGTCATCATCTCGACCAGGCGCTCGCAACCAACGTCGTTGCAGCCCGCGAGCGAATAGGTATCACCCTCGGTGTCTATAGGCAGCCGCGTGTTGGTGCGGATCATCGCCATCAGCGTCTCGTTGACGACGCCCTGATCGATCAGCTTCAGCATGGGGATGTAGAGCCCCTCCATGAACACGTCGGTGGCATCGGGACCGAAACCGATGCCACCGATGTCCATGAGATGGCTGGTGCAAGAGAAGAGTGCGACGACCTTGCCATCCTTGAAGCACGGCGTGGTGACGACGAAGTCGTTGAGATGGCCGGTGCCCATCCACGGATCGTTGGTGATGTAGGCGTCGCCTTCCTTCATCGTCTGGAGCGGGAAGTGCGCGATGAAGTGCTTGACAGATTCTGCCATCGAATTGACGTGGCCGGGCGTGCCGGTCACCGCCTGCGCCAGCATGCGGCCCTTGAGGTCAAACACGCCGGCAGAGAGGTCGCCGCATTCGCGCACAATTGGACTGAAGGCGGTACGGAGCAGGACCTGCGCCTGCTCCTCGACCACGGCGATCAGCCGGTGCCACATGATCTGGAGGTCGATCAGGCTCGCGCCGCTTGCCTTGCTCATGATCAGGCCGCCTTTCGTTCCATGACGATGCTACCGGCACCGTCGATATGGGCGTCAAAACTGGTCGAGACGAAGGTGGAGGTCTCGTCCTCCGCGATCACGGCAGGGCCTGCAATGGTCGCGCCGGGCGCCATGTCTTCGCGGCGATAGAGCGGGATCTCGATCACCTCGCCTGCGCGGCCGTCGAAGAACTTGCGGCTGCCGGCCGCCTTTCCGGCGGGCTTGCGCGCGACGGCCGCGACCGCAGCTGGATTGCGCGCCTCGGTGGTCGCGAGCACCGACCAGCTCAACACCTCGATCGCCGCCCCCGGGATCGGCCGCTCGAACATCGCAGCATAATCCGCCTCGAATTTCTGGCGCAGGCCGGCGAGATCGGCGGTCGTCAGCCGCCGGTTCGGCAGCTCGACCGAGATCTCGTGGCCCTGGCCGACATAGCGCATGAAGGCGGCGCGCCGCTCCCGCACGGGCGCACCGGCGGCGCCGGGTTCGACCAGCGCACGCGCTTCGGTCGCCGTCTCCTGCAAGAGATCGGAGACCGCCTCGGTGTCGAAATCATCGAGTCGGACATGACGACTGCGCACCAATTCGTAAGCGATGGGCGCCGCCAGGAATCCGACGGCTGATCCGACACCGGCATTCGATGGCACGATCACCCGGGAGACGCCGATCTTCTCGGCGACGCGCGCCGCATGCAACGGTGCAGCGCCACCGAACGCGATCAGCGTGTGCTGGCCGACCACGGCGCCGCGCTCGACCGCATGCACGCGCGCCGCGCTTGCCATGTTCTCGCAGACGACCTCGTGCACGGCATAGGCGGCGGTTTCCGCGGACAGGCCGAGCGGCTCGCCGACATCGCGCAGCAGCGCCTGTTTGGAAAGCTCGGGGTCGAGCTTGATCGTACCCGCCGCAAAGGCGTCGGGATCGATCAAGCCGAGCGCAACGTCCGCATCGGTCACGGCCGGACGCTGGCCGCCGCGGCCGTAGCAGGCCGGCCCCGGCTCCGATGACGCACTTTCCGGACCCACGGTGACGCGCTTCATCGCGTCGACATGGGCAATCGAGCCGCCGCCGGCGCCGATCTCGACCATCTCGATCACGGGGATGCGCACCGGCAGGCCGGAGCCTTTGAGGAAGCGCGCGGCGCGATCGACCTCAAATACGCGCGAGGTCTCAGGCTGATACTTCTCGATGAGGCAGATCTTTGCGGTGGTGCCGCCCATGTCGAAGGACAGCACCTTGGTCTCGCCAAGACGCGCCGCGATCTGCGCCGCGAAAATCGCTCCGCCAGCCGGACCGGACTCGACGAGACGCACCGGAAAGCGCCGCGCCGTCTCGATCGAGGTGACGCCCCCGCCGGAGGTGACCAGATAGATGGCGCCGCGGAACTGCTCGACGTGCAAGGCGTCCGCCATGCGGGCCAGATAGCCGTCGATAAGGGGTTGCACATAGGCGTTCGCAACCGCGGTGGAGGTCCGCTCATACTCGCGAATTTCCGGACACACGGCCGACGACACGGTCACGGAGATGCCGGGCATCTCCTCGCCCAGGATCGCGGCAGCGCGGCGTTCGTGCTCGGGATTGGCGTAGGAGTGCAGGAAGGCGATCGCGACGCTCTCGACGCCTCGCTCACGCAATTTCGGCGCGAGCGCGCGCACAGAAGTCTCGTCCAGCGGGAGCCGAACGGCACCGTGCGCGTCGATACGCTCGGGGACGGTGAAGCGCAGACTGCGCGGCGCCAGCGGCTTCGGCTTGTCGATGCTGAGGTCATATTGGTCGTAGCGGCTCTCGGTGCCGATATCGAGCACGTCGCGAAAGCCCTCCGTCGCAATCAGCGCGGTTTTCGCGCCGCGCCGCTCGATGATGGCATTGGTCGCGAGCGTGGTGCCGTGAATGAAGACGTCGATGTCGCTGATATGCGCGCGCGCGTCAGCGAGGATGAGGCGCATGCCGTCCAGCACCGCCTGCTCGGGCCGCTGCGGCGTCGTCAGCACCTTGCGCGTCTTGCGCGCCGCGCCCACGTCCAGCACGATATCGGTGAATGTGCCACCGATATCGACGGCAAGCCGCACCTCGGCTCCCTCAAGCATTCCAAATTCTCCGCGCTGATCGTCAAGACTGAGGTCGAAAGCGCAGCAATTTCCATGCCATGGACGACGAGGACAACGCCACGCCCGGCTATTCTGCTTGGCACCTATGCAATAGGCAAGACGTGTTCGACGCCTGCGCGATCAGAGCAGGAATGCAAGCGCCGACTCGCAGCGCTCCTCGACCTTTAGCGTCAGGAGATCGTCGGCGCGGGTGCGGCCGAGATTGACCGCTGCAATCGGAATTTTGCGCTCCGCGGCAGCCTGCACGAAGCGGAATCCGGAATAGACCATCAGCGAGGAGCCGACGATCAGCATGGCGTCGGCCTGCGCCAGATGATCGTGCGCGGTGGCGACAATATCGCGGGGGACGTTCTCGCCGAAGAACACGACGTCGGGCTTGAGGATGCCGCCGCAGGTTTCGCAGGCCGGCACTTCGAAGGACGAAAACTCCTCGTGCTCCAGATCGGCGTCGCCATCAGGTGCATCGGCGGCATCGAGCGTCAGCCAGGCCGGATTCGCGCGGCCAAGCGCGTGCTGAAACTCATCGCGCGGCGTCCTGCAGCCGCAGCCCATGCAGCGGACCAGATCGAGTCGGCCGTGCAGGTCGATCACCTGCCGGTGGCCGGCGGACTGATGCAGCCGGTCGACGTTCTGGGTCAGCAGCATCCCGCACCGGCCGTTCGCCTCGAGCCTGGCCAGCGCATGATGCGCATCATTCGGCTTGGCTTGGCCGAACCGCCGCCATCCGATCAGACTGCGCGCCCAATAGCGCCGGCGCGTATGCTCGTGCGACATGAAGGCCTGGAAATTCACCGGCTGGGTGCGCTTCCAATTGCCGTGGCTGTCGCGATAGTCGGGAATGCCCGAATTGGTGCTACAGCCCGCGCCGGTCAGCACGAACAGACGTTCGTGTCGGCCGATGAAATCCTGGAGCGGAAGGTTTGGCAGCGGAGCACTTGTCATGACGCAGATGTAGTTCGTGCGGGCGGGTTTTGCCAGATGATGATGGTCCGCAGCGCACGGCCTGGAGAGGTGGCTATCTCGGGGACCGGCGCCCTGTGCTATCGAGCAGACGAGTTTTCTCTTCTGCTGCAATGCGGGCGGCTTGCTGCAATGTCAGCCGAAATTCGTCCCGTTTCTCGTGCACCGAGGCGATCGCATGCCCGACCGCGACTCCGAGGCCGATCAGTGCCGCTTCGGAAAGTTGCAGGCTTGCCTCGATGGTTTCCGGCACCGCATCGGTTGCGCCGATCGCATAGAGGTGACGGGCATGATCGGCGTCCCGCGCACGTGAGACGATCAGCACGTCCGGCCGCACGGCGCGGATCCGCTCGACGACAGCATCGATTGCTGGTCGCGACTGAATGGTGATGATCACACCGGTCGTCTGCATCAGGCCGCAGGCTTCGAGAAAGCCCGGTTCTGTCGCATCACCAAAATAGACCTTATGACCATCGCGGCGGTCGCGCGCCACGGCGACTGCTTCGTTGTCGACCGCGATGTAGTTTAGGCCGTGGCTGGTCAGCAGCGAACAGACGACCTTTCCAACGCGGCCGTAGCCGACCACGATGGCCTGCGCCCGGTCGCCGGGCGGCCGAACCCTCAGTTCGGGATCGAGGGTTCGCTCGCCACCCAGTTTCGCGGCCAATCGTCGCCCGAGCATGCCCAAAAACGGCGTCAATGCCATCGTTGCGGCGGTGATGGCGACGACAAAGCTCGACACGCGCGGTTCGATCAGGCCGAGCGCCGCCGCCATCCCGATGCTTACGAAAGCGAATTCGCCAACAGGAGCCAGCAGGAAGCCGACCTCGATCGCCGACGGCCACGAGAGCCTGAAGAGGCGGCCCAGGATGATGAGCATGATCGCCTTGCCGGTCAGAACCCCGATGACGGCGGCCAGCAACCAACCAGGCTCGCGCATGAACACGCGGACATCGATGGCCATGCCGACGGTGAAGAAGAAGATGCCTAGCAGCAGGCCCTTGAATGGCTCGACGGTGGCCTCGATGGCCTTGCCATACTCCGTTTCAGCCAGCATCAGTCCTGCAACAAATGCTCCGAGCGCCATCGATAGGCCGGCTTGGTGCGCGGCAAGGCCTGCGCCGACGATGACGAACAAGGTCGCCGCGACGAACAACTCCATCGAATGAGTGCCCGCAACCATCTGGAACAGCGGACGCATCAGCAGCCGTCCGATCAGAATAAGAAAAGCGACCGCCACTACGGCCTTCAAGATCGCACTGGAGATGTGCGCCACGACGGAGCCGTCGCTGCCCGCGCCGAGCACCGAGACGAACACGAGAATGGGAACCACTGCGAGGTCCTGGGCCAGTAGCACCGAGAAGCTGGCGCGCCCCGCAATGGTCGCGAGCCGCCTGTCGCTGGACAGAAGCTCAAGCACGATAGCCGTCGAGGACAGCGCAAGGCTTGCGCCGAGGATCACGGCGGTATGGGAATTCTTCCCCGCGAGAAGCGTCGCGCCGAAAATGATCGCAGACGTCGCCAGCACCTGCAGGCCGCCAAGCCCGAACACCAGGCGCCGCATCGTCACGAGCCGCCTGAAAGACAGCTCGAGCCCAATCAGGAATAGCAGGAACACGACGCCGAGATTGGCGATGCCTTCAACGTTCTGCGCGTCCGCAACGGTGAACCAGTACAGGAACGGGAGGTCCTGAACGAGCGAGCCGAGTCCGAGCGGGCCGAGGATGGCACCGGCACCGAGATAGCTCAACACCGGATTGATGCCCCAGTGGCGGACGATCGGCACCACGACGCCGGCAGTGCCGAGGACCACCAGCGCGTCACTGTAGGCATTGATGTTTATGGTTGTGGTCACGGAGCCTTCATGTGTCGGCGCTCGCCACTAGCGGCAGCGTCGTCCACGATCGATAGCACACGGCGCCGCAGACCCCTACCCGGCTCCGACCGCCTTTGCCGCGCGGGCATTGGTGGCCAGCACGCCAGCGAGGAGGCTCGCCTCGCGACCACGATCTAATCGTTGCAACCGGGTCGGGCCGCCGCAGATGCGCACGCTCCCAAGCTGACGTTCAACTCGCCCAATTCTCCCGGAATTCGGGGAACAGCGTCAGGCCTCCGCAGGCATAGATGGTCTGTCCGGTGATGTAGCTCGCATCATCCGAGGCGAGGAAGGCGAACACCGCGGCGATCTCTTCCGGCGTGCCGACACGTCCGAGCGGAATGTGGGAGGTGACGACGCCGCGCTTCTCGGGATCACCGGTCCACGCCGCGTTGATCGGCGTGTCGATCGCGCCGGGTCCAACCGCATTGACGCGAATGCCGCGGCCGGCGAATTCAAGGGCCAGCGTACGCGTCAGATTACCCATGCCGCCCTTGCTGATCGAATAAGCGAGATAGCCGGGCTTTGGGATGATCTGGTGGACGCTGGAGCAATTGATGATACTCCCACCTCCGCCGCGGGCGACGAAATGCGCGAGCGCCTTCTGGGCGCAAAGCACGGCGCCATTGAGATTGACGTCAATGATGCGACGATAGGTTTCGACGTCGAGCGCATCGCTCGGCGATTCCCGCTGGAAGCCGGCATTGTTGACCAGGCAATCGAGGCGCTTCCAGCGCGCCAGGACCGTCTCGAACATCGCGCCGATGTCCTGCTCGTTGCCGACATCGGCCTTGACGATGATGTGATCGAGCCTGCCATGACCCCGATCGCCCGATGCCGTCCGCGCCAGCGCAAGCGTCTCCTCGGCCCTTTCAGGATGATCGAAATAATTGATGGCGACGGTCGCGCCTTCCTGGGCGAGCCGGATGGCGACGGCGCGGCCGATGCCTTGCGAGGCGCCGGTCACCAGCGCGTATTGGCCCACGAGGCGCGAGGGAAAGGAGGTTGAGGTTTGCGGCATGAGTTCTCTCCGGGATGCTTGATCATCGGCGGAACTGGCTTTTTGTTCCATCCCTCAGCGCATTACTTCGATCCGCTCGGCGCGGCGTGCGAGTGGCGAGGTCAGAATCTGATACAGGATGATGGCGCCAAAGGTTGCGGTACCGATTCCGCCGATGGTGAACGCACCGAATTTGAGCGTAAGATCGCCGGCGCCTGCCGTGAGCGCCACCGCAACGGTAATCAGGTTCGCGGGATTTGCAAAGTCGACCTTGTTCTCGACCCAGATCCGTCCCGCCATCGCCGCGATCAACCCGAACAGCACGATCGAGAGGCCGCCGATGACCGGACCTGGAATCGACAGGATGAGCGCGCCGAATTTCGGCGAGAAGCCGAGCAGGATCGACACCGTGGCCGCGAACGCAAACAACAAGGTGGAATAGACTTTCGTCGCCGCCATGACGCCGATATTCTCGGCATAGGTGGTGACGCCGGTGCCGCCGCCGCAGGCCGCCACGATGGTCGCGAGGCTGTCGGCCAACAGGGCGCGGCCGAGATAGCGATCGAGGCTCCGGCCCGTCATGGCGCCGACGGCCTTGATGTGACCGAGGTTCTCGGCGACGAGAACGATCGCAACCGGCGCGATCAGGAAAATTGCATCGGCATGGAAGCTCGGCGCGGTGAAGTTGGGCAGGCCGAACCACGGCGCGGCCGAGAGTTGCGCGAAGTCGATCGGTTTGCCGAAACCGAGTCCGTTCGCGAACAGCAAGTACAAAAGATATCCGCCGATGGCGCCGGCAATGATCGGCAGGCGGCGCCACAGGCCCGGCGCGGCAACGGCGACCACGCCGATAATCAGAACGGTCGCAAGCCCGATCCAGGTGTCGAACGTGCCGGCGCTCACAGCCTTGACCGCCACCGGCGCAAGGTTGAGCCCGATCGCAGCGACCACGGCGCCGGTGACAGCCGGCGGCAGCAGCTTCTCGACCCAGCCAACCCCAGACCACATCACGATCAGCGCAATCAGGCCGTACAGCACTCCGGCTCCGATGATGCCGCCGAGCGCAATTGACAGGTTCGGGTTCGGCCCTTGCCCCACATAGCCGGTGGCAGCGATGACGACGGCGATGAATGCGAAGCTCGAGCCGAGATAGCTCGGCACGCGTCCTGCGACGATGACGAAGAAGATCAGCGTGCCGATGCCGGAAAACAGGACCGCAACATTGGGATCGAACCCCATCAGTAGCGGCGCGATGATCGTTGATCCCGACATTGCGACGCAATGCTGGAGACCGGAGACAACGGTCTGACCCCAAGACAGCCGCTCCTCCGGCATGATCACGCCCGAGGTCTTGAGTTTCCATCGCGGAAAATAGCCTTGCACGCGTTCTTCGGAGCCTGTTGTCGACATGTTTCCCCCGACTTGCGGTGCAGCGGTCGATCGTCGTGCGATCCGACAAAAATGTGATTGTCGCTTCCGCCACGGCCATCACATGATGCAAATCAAGCAAAATCGATACGTTCCGGGGCGTACAATATGACACAAGTCGCGGTCCAGCCAGCCGTCCGCCGCCGGCATCAGCCCTGGTACAAGATCCTCTACGTCCAGGTCCTGATCGCGATCGCGCTCGGCGTGCTGATCGGTTATTTCTATCCCGATCTCGGCAAGGCCTTGAAGCCGCTCGGCGACGGTTTCATTGCGCTGATCAAGATGATGATCGCACCGGTGATCTTCTGCACAGTGGTGCACGGCATCTCCTCGATGGGCGATCTCAAGCGCGTCGGCCGGGTCGGGCTCAAGTCGCTGATCTATTTCGAGACGGTCTCGACCGTCGCGCTCGCGGTCGGTCTGCTCGTCGGCGAGATTCTCCAGCCCGGGCGTGGCTTCAACATCGATCCCGCCACGATCGATCCGAAATCGGTGGCCACCTACGTCACCAAGGCCAAGGAAGAGGGCATCGTCGCCCATCTGATGGCGATCATCCCCGACAGCTATCTGGGCGCCATCGCGCGGGGCGACCTGCTTCAGGTGCTGTTGATCTCGATCCTGTCGGGCTTCGCCATCGCCTTCCTCGGCAAGGCCGGTGAGCCCATTGCGGACGCGATCGACAAGGCCGCAAAAATGTTCTTCGGCATCATCCGCATCATCGTGCGCGTGGCGCCAATCGGCGCCTTCGGCGCGATGGCGTTCACCGTCGGCGCCTACGGTCTCGGCTCGCTGCTCAACCTCGCCGCCCTGATCGGCACGTTCTACCTGACCAGCATCCTGTTCGTGCTGATCGTGCTCGGTGCGATCGCCCGGTTCGCCGGTTTCTCGATCCTGCGCTTCATCGCCTACATCAAGGACGAGTTGCTGATCGTGCTCGGCACCTCGTCCTCGGAGACTGTGCTGCCGCAGATGATCCAGAAGATGGAGCATCTCGGTGCCTCGCGCTCGGTCGTCGGCCTGGTCATCCCCACCGGCTACAGTTTCAACCTCGACGGCACCAACATCTACATGACGCTGGCGACGCTGTTCCTGGCGCAGGCGACCAACACCCATCTGACCTTCTGGCAGGAGCTCGGTATTCTCGGCATTGCCATGATCACCTCGAAGGGCGCCTCGGGCGTCACCGGCGCCGGCTTCATCACGCTCGCCGCGACGCTCTCGATCGTGCCCGACATCCCGATTCAGTCGATCGCGATCCTGGTCGGCATCGACAAGTTCATGAGCGAGTGCCGCGCATTGACCAATCTGATCGGCAATGGCGTTGCCTGCGTCGTCATCAGCATCTCCGAAGGCGAGCTCGATCGCGACGCGCTGCACGAGACCATGGCCCACCCGCTGGAGATCGGCGAGGCGTTGGAACCCGGCGGCAGAGCGTAGCGGTTCCGACGCGGTAGTTTCCCGGAATGGAAAAGCGGTGAGATACGCGTCACAACAATGGCATTGGGATCACCGATCGATAGTCAATCTTTCGGCCCGACGCGCTGGGGGCAGGGCGTCGGGCTTTTGAAAATCTTCACCAGAACCGTGCGGCAGAAGTGCAGATTCAAGCCGCAGTTTCAAGGAGACGACAGCGCGGCGAGCGCTGACGTCCCTATCGGTCTGCACGATCAGCCCTTCAGGGCGGTGACCACCACCTCGATCAGCGCGCCGCCGCCGAGATCGGCGACGCCGACCGTGGCGCGGGTCGGCAGATTGTCGCCGAAGAACTCGGTCCAGGCCGTGTCCATCTCCTTCTTCTTGGACAGATCGGTGACGAAGATCGAGGCGCTGACCACTCGGCTCTTGTCGGTTCCCGCTTCCTTCAGATAGCTGGCGATCTTGCCGAGGATGTTGCGGGTCTGGTCGCCCATCGAGACCGAGGTGTCGTCGGCGATGGTGCCGCCGAGGAAGACGAATCCATTGGCTTCGACGGCGCGGTGCATGATGGGCGTGCGGATGCTGCGGGTGATGCTCATGATGTCCTCTTGTTCTAGAGCGTGGAAGGATGGAAGCGGTCAATGCCGAGATCGCCGACGCGGGTCTGGGTGCCGCCGTTGACGATCAGCTCCGCCATCACGGCGCCGGCGCCGGGGCCGAGCTGGAAGCCGTGCAGCGAAAAGCCGAACTGGTGATAGAGGCCCACGTGACGTGAGCTCGGGCCGAATACGGGGATGTCATCCTTCATCCTGGCCTCGATGCCGGCCCAGGCCCGCACGATCATCGCACTGCGCATCACCGGAAACAGCTCGAACACGGTGCGGGCGCTGATGGCGAGGCTCTTCCAGTCGAGCACCGTCTCGTTGCGGTCCAGGTTCGGCGTTGCCAGATGGCCGCCGCCGATCAGCACGGTGCCGTTCGAGAATTGCTTGAAGGACAATTTGCGGCCGCGCAGGATCACGACGGGATCGATGAAGTGCGGCACGCGCGAGGTGATCATCAGCATCGGCGCCACGGTTTCGACCGGAACGGGTTCGCCGAGCGCGGCGGCGATCTTCCCGGCCCAGGCGCCCGCCGCGTTGACCAGCACCGGTGCGGCATAGGTGTCCGGGCCGACATCGACGTGCCAGAGACCGCCGCTGCGGCGGATGTTGCCGGCCGCCTCGCCCTCGCGCACGACGACACCGAGCTGCTCGGCCTTGCGGCGGAAGGCTGTCATCGTCTGCGCCGGATTGGCCGCGCCGTCACGGCGCGACACCACGCCGCCGGGACAGGTCTCGGCCACGGCCGGCACCAAGCGCCGCAACTCGGCCGCATCGATCAGCTCCTCATGGGTGAAGCCGAGCGCGTTGAGCTCGGCCACGCGCGCGCGGCAGACCGCCAGCTCCTCTTCGTTCTCCGCGACGAGGACCTGGCCGTAGCTTTCAAAGCTGCAATCGTCGTCGACGAGCTCCGAGATCCTCTCCCAAATCCCCATCGAGCGTATTGAGAGCGGAATCTCGGGGATGTGCCGGGCGAGTTGACGCACGCCGCCGGCGTTGACGCCGGACGCGTGACGGCCGGCATAATCCTTCTCGATCAGCACCGGCTTCATGCCGGCAAGGCACAGATGCAGCGCGGTCGAGCATCCGTGGATGCCGCCGCCGACGACGATTGCATCCACGTTTCTGGTCATCCGCGCACCACCGCCTTGACGTCGGCCTCGCTCTTGGGAACGGCGGCGAGCTCGGCGAGCGTGATCGGCTTCACCGGCGCGCGCAGCCGGTAATAGCCAATCTCCTGCGGGGTCTTCCCGCGGGCCTGCGCCATCAGCTCGGTGACGGTGAGGCCGCAGAGCCGGCCCTGGCACGGACCCATGCCGGTGCGGCGATAGGCCTTGAGCTGGTTCGGCCCGGTCGCGCCGATCGCGACTGCGTCGAGAACGTCCTTTGCGGTGACCTCCTCGCAGCGGCAGACGATGGTATCGCCCGAGGGAATGCGGAACTGCGGCGAGGGGCGGAACAGCGTATCGAGGAAAGTGCGGCCGCGCTCGGCCTTAGCGAGATCGGCACGAAGCGCCGACATTGGCGCGAGCTTCGCGGCAGCCGCGGGCGCCAGTGCTTCCACGGCCGCGCGCGCCGCGATGCGGCCGCGCGCCACGGCCGCGCTCGCGCCGCCGATGCCAGCGCCGTCGCCGGCAATCGCGATGCCGGCGACCGACGAATCACCATTCGCATCGAGCACCGGCGACCAGCACAATTGCAGCTCGTCCCAACGATGCTCGACGCCGGCCGACATCGCCAGATTGACGTTGGGCACAACGCCCTGATGCAGCAGCAACAGATCCGAAGGAATGGTCTCGCGCTTGCCGCCGGCGACATAGCTCACGCTCGCGAGCTGACCGTCGCCGGATGCAGAGAGCTCGGTGACGCCGGAGACGACCTGCACTTTCGCCTTCACCTCGCGCATCATGAATAGCCCCTTGCTGAAATAGGGCGAGGTCAGGAAGGCGAAGGCATGCGGCAGCGCGGCGAAATAATTGCCGCGCTCGGTCGTGTCGAGCATGCGGTCGATGCGGCCGCCGAGGCGCAGGATCTGCGCGGCGAGCAGCCAGAGCAGCGGCCCCTGCCCTGCGATCACCGTGCGTCCGTCAGGCACCAGCGCCGAGGACTTCAGCATCGTCTGCGCGGCGCCCGCGGTCATCACACCGGGCAGCGTCCAGCCGGGAATTGGAAACGGCCGCTCCAGCGCGCCGGTCGCGAGGATCACGCGCTGCGCCGTGACGAAGGCAGAGGCCCCGCCGATCGAGACGGCGATCTCGAGGTTGCGATCGAGGCTCCAGACCGTCGCGCGATGGAGGACCTCGGCATTGCTGGCGCGCAGCGCCTGCACGAGATCGGCGCCCGCCCAATAATCGGCGCCGAGCTGATTGCGCTCTGTCAAGGGCGTCGAGCCAATGGCGCGGAAAACCTGACCGCCCGGACCGATATTCTCATCGAGCAGCAGCGTCGACAGGCCGGCTTCGGCTGACGTTGCAGCGGCCGCGAGGCCGGCCGGACCTGCGCCGATCACCACGACGTCGTAGGCTTCGCGCTTGGGAGCCACAGTCATTTGCCGATCTCCCGCTTGCCCTTTTGGATTTCGATTCTCATGCCCTCTGCGACGGGCACGAGACACCCCTGGCGATTGCCGATGCCATCGATGGTGACGAGGCAGTCGAAGCAAACCCCCATCATGCAATAGGGCAGGCGCAGCGCGCCGCTCACTGCGGTGGACCGCCGCGCATCAACGCCGGAGGCCAATAGCGCCGCAGAGACAGTGTCGCCCTGACGTGCTGCAACGGCAGCGCCATCGACGAAAATCTGCACTTGTGGCCGTTTGTCCTGTTCGGATCGTCTAAACATGGGATGCCCCTTTGGCTCCTTCTCTGAACTTGGTGGAGCATAGGAAAATCAGGTGCGGCCGCGATGGCTTCACCTCTCCCCAACGGGGAGAGGTCGGATTGCGCCTGGCGATGCGAAGCATCGTCCAGTGCAATCCGGGTGAGGGGCCGCAGCGCCCGGTAAGACCGTAACCCCTCACCCGGATCGCATCTTTCGATGCGATCCGACCTCTCCCTACGGGAGAGGTGATTTGAGCTCTGGGCCAGCATCGATTCAAAATCGACCCTCCTATTTTCTAATAACCGCTGTGGTTCGCAGCGCCCGCACCGCCAAAACGACTCGCCGAGAACGCGCCGACCAGTTCCGGCTCGAGCGCGCCCTGCGCCACCATGCGCGCGATCTCGAACGCGTGGTTGGAGGCGAGCGTCACGCCGGAATGACAGCAGGCGACGAAGGCGCCGGGATGCGTCTCCGACTGGTCGTAGATCGGAAAGCCGTCTTGCGGCATGACGCGAATTCCGGCCCAGCTTCTGATAACGTTGAGCCGCGACAGATGCGGAAACATCCGTTGCGCGCGATCGGTCATCACGGCGCTGATGGAATGCTTCAGCGCGCGGTCGTCGAGCTCGTCCTCCTTGCTGTCGCCGATCATCACCGTGCCCTCGTCGGTCTGGCGGATCGTGGTCAGCGGATGTGGCAGGAACGGCATGGTGCGCTCGGTCACCACGATCTGGCCGCGGGTGGGGCCCATCGGCGCGTAGAGCCCGACCATCGGCGCCAGCGTCCGGTTGGCATTGCCGGCGGCAAGCACGACCTTCGCGGCGCGCAGCTCGCCCTTCGGCGTGGTCAGGCGGAATTCGCCGCTGCTCTTGCTGATCGCCGACACCGGACGTTCCGGAAAATAATCGATGCCGAACGCCCTGAAGCCGGTGTGGAAGGCGCGGAACGTGCGCAGCGAATTGACGTGGCCGTCGAGCGGGCAATAGCTGCCGCCGGAAACTTCGGGGCCGATCAGCGGCAGCGACTTCTTCACTTCGGATGCGGAGAGCATCTCCATCTTGTAGTCGGCCGCGCCGACCTGGTTGTGCATGCGCTTGACCAGCTCGGTGCGCTGGCCGAATTCGTCCTCGCCGAGGGTGAGATGGAAGCCGCCATTCTGCTGAAGAGAGACGTCGAGCCCGGTCTGCTGCTTCAGCTCCGACGCAAGTCGGCTCCACGCCTGCGACGCCTGCACGGTCCACACGGTATAGGCGGGCATGCCGAGTCCCTTGCTCTGCACCCAGACCAGCGCGAAGTTCGCACGCGAGGCGCGCTTGGCGATGTCGCCTTCGTCGAGCACCGCGACTTTTTTGCCGAGCCGGCCGAGGCCCCAGGCAATGGCGGAGCCGAGCAGCCCGCCGCCGACGACGGCGACCTCGTATTCAGATTTTTGCTTTGACGCGTTGTCTCTACGCGAGCCGGCGTCCACTTCGCTCGAAAACGCTTTAGACATAGATTTTCCTATCGTCCCGTATCGCCCTTGCCGGCGAGCACACGGTCGAGCCCGTAGAAGCGGTCGAGCAGAATGAGGGCGGTCATGGTGATCGCGATCACGCAGGCCGAGACCGACGTCACCAGCGGATCGATGTTGTCCTGGATATAAAGGAACATGCGCACCGGCAACGTCTCGGTACCAGGCGCCGCGAGGAAGACGGTCATGGTGAGATCGTCGAAGGACTGGATGAAGGCGAGCGCCCAGCCGCTGACGACGCCGGGCAGGATCAAGGGCAGCGTCACGCGGCGGAACAACGTCCAGCCGTTGGCACCGAGCGAAATCGCGGCCATCTCGACAGAAAGATCCATGCCGGTCGCCGCCGCCAGCGTTAGTCGCAGCGCGAACGGAAACACGATGATGACATGCGCGATGATGAGCGCCGCGAAGCTGCCACTCATGCCTGCGGAGGTGAAGAAACGCAGAAAGGCGATGCCGAGCACGACATGCGGAATCATCAGCGGCGACAGGAACAGCGCGGCCAGCGCATCGCGGCCGCGGAAGCGGTAGCGCGCAATCGCCAGCGCCGCAGGCACCGCGAACAGCAGCGCCACCAAGGACGACAACGCGCCGAGCCCAAGGCTGACCCAGAACGCATGGACGAATTCGGGGTAGTTGGCGATCGTCCTGAACCAGCGCAGCGAAAATCCTTTGATCGGCAGCGACAGGAAGCCCTCGGGTGTAAACGCGACGAGGCAGACCACCAGGATCGGTGACACCATGACGATGACGAAGATGGTGTGGAAGATCAACGCCAGCGGCCCGTTCCGTCTCATCGGAACACCTCCGCATAGCGGCGCTCGATCAGCGCATTGCTGCCGACGACGATCAGCACCAGCGCGACGAGAAGGAGCGTCGCGACCGCTGCACCGAGGGGCCAATTCAGCGTGTTGAGAAACTCGTCGTAGGCGAGCGTCGCGGCGACCTTAAGCCGGCGGCCGCCGATGATCGCAGGCGTCGCAAAGGCGCTGGCCGAGAGCGAGAACACGATGATGGCGCCCGACAGCACGCCCGGCATGATCTGGGGCATGATGATGCGGCGGATGATGGTCGCGGGTCCCGCGCCAAGCGACAGCGCGGCGTTCTCGACCTGCGGATCGAGCCGCTGCAGCGCGGCCCATACCGACAGCACCATGAACGGCATCATCACATGCGCGAGCGCAACGACCATGCCGGTTTCAGTAAACATGAAGGGAATGGGGGAGCGGATCACCCCGAGCGACATCAAGAGCTTGTTGACCAGTCCGTTATTGCCGCCGAACAGCAGCGCCCAGCCGAGCGTGCGCGCCACCACCGAGATCAGCAGCGGCCCGAGGATGATCAGCAGGAAGAAGCTCTTCCAGCGACCGCTCATGCGGTTGAGGATGTAGGCTTCAGGCGCGCCGAGGACGGCGGTGAGTAATGTGGTCAGGATCGCGATTCGAAAGGTCCGCCAGAACATTTCGGCGTAATAGGGATCGGTCGCGATCTCGTGCCAGTTCTTGAGAATGAAGACCGGTTCGATGCCTTTGTACTGGCCCCAATCGTGGAACGACAGCATCACGGTCATCGCCAGCGGAATCAGCAGCACGCCGACGAACAGCATCAGGGCGGGCGCAGTCAGAGCCCACGGCGCACGCGCGTTACGTTCCTCGGCGGCCGCGCTCATGCGACGGCCCTCGCACGCACACTCATGTCCTCGGGACGCCAAGCCAGACGCACCGCCTCGCCTTCGGCGGGCTGCGCCTTGCCGTCATTCTGATGGATTACGATGGCGGGCCCGCATTCGCTCTCGCACTGGAACAGCCAGTGATTACCTTGGAAGATGCGGGTGACGATCTTGGCGCTAAGGCCGGCATCGCCGAAGCCGATCCTTTCAGGGCGAATGCTGACAGTGACAGGGCCGCTGAAACCCGCCGGCGCCGGCGCGCTCCAGGAGCCCGCGGTCAGCCGCGCCGGCGTGACGGCCCGATCGATCACCGCCGCAAAGTCGTTGGTCTTGCCGAGGAACTGCGAGACGAAGGCCGAGGACGGCTTCTCATAGGTCTCCTGCGGCGTGCCGATCTGCTCGATGCGGCCCTGGCTCATCACCACGATGCGGTCGGACAGCGACATCGCCTCGTTCTGGTCGTGGGTGACCAGGATCGTGGTGGTGCCGACCGTGCGCTGGATCTGGCGCAGCTCGATCTGCATCTCCTCGCGCAGCTTTGCGTCGAGGTTGGACAGCGGCTCGTCGAGCAGGAGGACGCTCGGCTTGATCACCAGCGCGCGCGCCAGCGCCACGCGCTGCTGCTGGCCGCCGGACATGCGGCGCGGATGACGGTCCTCGTAGCCGGCGAGGCCGACCATCGCCAGCGCGGCCCGGACGCGCTCAGCTTTTTCAGCGCGCGACACCTTGCGCATCTCAAGGCCGAAGGCGACGTTCTCCGCCGCGGTCATGTGCGGAAACAGCGCGTAGCTCTGGAACACGATGCCGAGGCCGCGCTTGGCCGGATGGATCGCGGTGAGGTCCTTGCCCTCCAGCCGGATCGCACCGCGGGTGGGATCGAGGAAGCCCGCGATCATCTGCAACGTCGTGGTCTTGCCGCAGCCGGAGGGCCCGAGGAAGGAGATGAACTCCCCCTTCGTCACCGACAGACTGAAGTCATCGACCACGGTCTGCGCGCCGAACTGTTTTGCGACCCGATCAAGCTCGAGATAGGCCATGCGCTGTCTCCGCTACTGACGATCAGATCAGCGTTCGACCTCGCGGTTCCAGCGCTTGGTCCACTCCTCGCGCTTCTCGTTGATGACGGTCCAGTCGGGATTATAGAGCTTCGCCGCGCGCTCGCCGATCGGTGCCATCTTGCCGAGCTCGGGCGGGATCACCAGCGATTTCAGCACCGGGCCGTAGCCATAGTCCTTCAGCATCACCAGCTGGATCTTGGGATCGAGCAGCATCTTGACGAAGCTCGCGGCCAGCGGAGAAGCGTTGGGCTTGGCGATCGGACATGCCGTCGTCAGCAGCGTCGCAGCGCCCTCCTTCGGATAGACGAAGTCGACGGGGAAGCCGGTATTGGCGAAGCTCTGCACGCGGCCGGTACCCCACACCGCGATCACGGCCTGGCCGGACTGGAACAGCTCGGTCATCTTGCCGGGCGACGGCTCATAGGCGAGCACGTTCGGATTGATCTGCTCCTTGAAGATCTTGAAGCCGGAATCGACGTTGGTCTCGCCGCCGCCATTCATCTTCGACAGCATCACCAGGGCTTCGAGGCCGTAGGTGTTGTTGATCGGGGGGATGACGAGTTGCTTGGCGTATTTCGGATCCTTCAGATCGTTCCACGAGGTCGGCGGCGCCCAACCTTTCTCTTTGAACACCTTGGTGTTGTACATCAGGCCTGTCGCGACGATGCCGATCGCGACCGCACGATCATCCTTGAAGCGGGCGGTGTCGTAGAGATCGGCCGGCAATCCGTCGAGCTTGCCGCAGAAGCCGAGCTGGATCGCTTGGTACATCGGGCCGTCATCGACGATGGCGACGTCGATCTGCTGGTTACCCTTCTGCGCCTGGAGCTTTGCCAGCGTGTCAGTCGAGTTGCCGGCGACGTACTCGACCTTGACGCCGTTCTCCTTCTCGAAAGCGGGGATCACCTCGTCGCGGATCGTCTTCTCGAATGAGCCGCCATAGCCCGCGACATAGAGCGTCTTTTGCTGGGCCGATGCGGCCGACGGGGCGGCAATTAGCGCCGCGATGCTGACCGCGGTCAGAAGGCGAAAAGTCTTCATGTGGACCGATCTCCATACCGGAATGAGGTGACGTGCCGACAAGTCTCCGGCCGAAGCACCTTCCGCATTTCCTTCCGCGCAAACCCTTCTCCGACCAGGGCTCCGGCCCCTGCTCGGCGGGTTTTGGCGCGATTTGGAGGTTTGAACGCCTCCAATCTGCCGAAAAAGCGGGCTGGCTCCAGCTCTGATGAAAAAGATCGCAAACCCAAGCTTCCATCGTCCAATGAATAATGGCACCCTCTGCATGCCGAAATGTTATGAGTGGAATTCGAGATGGCGCGGATCAATTCGCGGCAGGTCGAGGCTTTCCGGGCGACCATGCTGACCGGCAGCGTCACCGAGGCGGCAAAGCTGATGGTGGTGACGCAGCCCGCCGTCAGCCGGTTGCTGCGCGATTTCCAGGCGCTGCTGAAGATGGAGTTGTTCGAACGACGCGGCACCGGTCTCGTGCCGACCGCGGCGGCGATGGCGCTCTACACCGAAGTCGAGCGCTCGTTCGTCGGTCTCGAACGCATCACCGCGGCGGCCGAAGAAATCCGCGGCCGGCGCACCGGCTCGCTGCGCATCGCCGCGCTGCCGGCGCTCGCGAACGGCTATCTGCCGCGGCTCGCCGGGCAGTTCTTGAAGGAGCGGCCCAACCTCAACCTCGCCTTCTTCGGCGTGATCTCGCCGATCGTGGTCGACTGGGTGCTGAACAATCAATGCGACATCGGCTTTGCCGAGGTGCCGATCGCCCATTCCGGCCTGCCGAGCCTGCGGCTGCCGGCGTTGGCGCGTGTCGCGGTGCTGCCGACCGGACATCGTTTGGCGGAGAAGGAAGTGTTGGAGCCGGGCGATTTCGAGGGCGAGACGTTCATCTCGCTCTCTGCGGGATCATCGAGCCGGCACCTGGTCGACCAGGTCTTCCATCGCAGCGACGTTCGCCGCGTGCTGCGGGTGGAGACCACGCTGTCGGAGATCATGTGCGGCATGGTTTCGTCGGGGCTTGGCGTGTCGATCTGCGATCCCTTCACCGCACGGGAATTTGCAACGCGCGGCGTCGTCGTGCGTCGCTTCCTGCCGCGCATCGACTTCGAGTTCTCGGCCGTCTTCCCGGCCCAGCGCAGCCCCTCGCCGGTGGCGCTGGATCTGGTCGAGACCATGCGCAAGGCGCTCACTGAGCTCGAGGACAAGTCCGCAAATGGTTTTGCGCCTGGTTGATTTGGACGCCGTGCGGGTCCCGTTGTATGCTGCCTGCCCCCGCAGGTAGCATATGGCACGCATCACCATCGTCGAGACCGGGCTGGTTCCTCAAGAGCATCGCGAGCGGCACGGCTCGTTTCCGGACATGTTCGAGCGCATGATCCGCGCCGAGGACCCCATGGCTACAATCGACATCGTCAGCATTCCGAATGGGGATGCACTGCCCGATCCGCGCGGCTTGGAGGCCATCCTGATCACCGGCGCGGCGGCCGGCGTCTATGACAGGCTCGACTGGATCGCGCCGCTGGAAGATTTCGTGCGCACGGCTTACGCCAAGAAGACGCCGATGGTCGGCGTCTGCTTCGGCCATCAACTGATCGCACGAGCGCTCGGCGGCACTGTACGCAAGTCGGAGAAGGGTTGGGGCATCGGCCGGCATGTCTATCAGGTGCTGCCGGAGAACGGCGTGATCGACGGCGAAGCCATCGCAATCGCCGCCTCGCATCAGGACCAGGTGATCGAGCCCCCGAACGAGGCGCTGACGATTCTCTCGTCGGACTTCACGCCGCATGCCGGCCTGCTCTACGCCAACGGCACCACGCTGACCGTGCAGCCGCATCCGGAGTTCGACGTGGCGTTTGCACAGGTGTGTTGCGACCTGCGCGACGGCAAGGCGCCGGATGATGTCGTCACAACAGCGCGGGCATCGCTGTCAGAGCCGATGGACAACGCCAAGCTCGGTGGGGCGATCACAAGGTTCTTGACGAGGCGCTCGGCGCCTTAGTCGCACCCACTAGCCGCGAGCACTTCTTCCCTTCTCCCCTTGTGGGAGAAGATGGCGCGAAGCGCCGGATGAGGGGTCTGTCTCAGCGCATCCAAATAAGAATTGAATTCGTGGGGAGAGACCCCTCACCCGGCTTCGCTTCGCGAAGCCACCCTCTCCCACAAGGGGAGAGGGTGCAGCGCGCTCGCCGCCCTATCTCGCGAAACATCAGAACGGATCCGTTCCCAGCCCCGGCACATCCGCCGGCCGCGGCCCCGGCGCGGGCCAGTGAAAGCGGCGGTCCTTCTCGGCGATCGCAATGTCGTTGATCGAAGCCTCGCGCCGCTTCATCAGGCCGTTCTCATCGAACTCCCACTGCTCATTGCCGTAAGAGCGATACCATTGGCCGCCGGCATCGTGCCATTCGTACTGGAAGCGCACCGCGATGCGGTTGCCGTCGAACGCCCAGAGGTCCTTGATCAGGCGGTAGTCGTGCTCCCTCTCCCATTTGCGGGTGAGGAATGCAACGATTGCCTCGCGGCCCTGAAAGACTTCAGAACGATTGCGCCAGCGGCTGTCCTCGGTATAGGCGAGCGCGACGCGCGCCGGATCGCGCGAATTCCAGGCGTCCTCGGCCATGCGCGCCTTTTGCGCAGCGGTCTCTCTCGTGAAGGGCGGAAGCGGCGGGCGCGACATGATGGCCTCATCGGTTGGTTGGGGCCGCAATCTATCGCT
Source organism: Bradyrhizobium sp. 147 (assembly GCF_023073935.1). Classification (NCBI taxonomy): domain Bacteria; kingdom Pseudomonadati; phylum Pseudomonadota; class Alphaproteobacteria; order Hyphomicrobiales; family Nitrobacteraceae; genus Bradyrhizobium; species Bradyrhizobium sp. 147. Next base: position 153,264 of record NZ_JADPKL010000055.1, read on the forward strand.
GCAATTGGCGGAGTCGATAGGCCACTGCAAATCGGGCGATCACGAAATCTGATCGGCCTTCATCAAGGTGCGGATCGATTTCGGAATCGGCTGCGCGCGGCCGCCGCTGATGAAGGCGACGCGCACCTCCGCTTTCACCAGCACATCCTCAGCCCGGCGCACCTCCTGCGCCAGCATGATGGAAGCGCCCTTCACCGCGATCGGCCAGGTCACGACGTCGAGCACGTCGTCCATCCGCGCCGGCTTCAAAAAGTCCAGATGCATCGAGCGCACCACGAAGGCGAAGCCGGCGCCGTCGGTCTCGGGCTGATCGAATAGCGCCTGCTGCTCGGCGCCCATCAGCCGCAGATGATTGGTCCGCCCGCGCTCCATATAGCGCAGATAATTGGCATGATAGACGATGCCGGAGAACTCTGGCTTGCCAACATCGCAACACAGCGCCTTGATTTCATTGGGACGTTGGAGGGCTATAGCGTAAACAAACGTAGATTTCTATGCTCCTCCCATGGCGAACCGCAGCCCCTTCGGGATACGTTGCGCTTTTCCGCCTGAGATAAACGCCGCGCGCACGCGGGCCGTGACCAAAAGATCGTCCCCGCGCCTGCACTCCTGCAGCAGGGTAATCGACGCCCCCCTTACCTCTTCTGGAACCGTGACAACTTCAAGTAGGTCGTCCAGGATTGCTGGCTTTAGAAAATCGATACTCATCGAACGGACTACGAAAGCAAAGCCTGGCGCATCTTCCTGCGCTTCTTTGAGGAGCTCTTGCTGATCCGTTACGAGCAGACGCAAGTAATTTGTTCTGCCGCGTTCCATGAAGCGCAAGAAATTCGCGTGATAAACAATCTGGCCGGCGTCCGTATCTTCGAAATAGATACGGACCTGCATATGATGGCGGCCATCGCGAATTTCGCCGTCAAGAGATACTGTCACAGGGGGATTTCTCTTATTGCACTTCTCGCACTTCGGAGCCGATTGTCTTGCATAGAGGCACCTTCCTCAGCAAGCGCCATCGCTTTGGGTTTGAACTTTGCTTGGGATGCACCTAGACTCTTGATTGTAGGGACACGCAACACCCAGAGCGACGCGATGCCGGCCGATATGCCACAACGCTTCAATAGCTCTTGTAGCTCGGCGAGCGTGATATCCGGCTTCGCTGTCACCGCGTCTAAGATCAATTGTGCGTGTGCTTAGATGCGCTGCGATTTGCGGTCCCCGCCCTGACGTTTAGGAACGACGTCGCCACTTCCTCGAGGCGACTGCGCCAACGGATCGCGCTGGCCGCGCTGATACCAAAACGCTCAGCAGCCCGTCGACAGGACAAGCCACCGTCAATCGCGGCTACCACCCTCTGGCGAAGATCAACTGAAAACGCGCGCTGGTCATACATGCTGACCTCCTTCGTCAGCATGTCCCTTGAATTTGACTCGTGCCGCTTTGGGAATCCCCACCGATTCATTCCGGTCGGAAAATGCTCTAATTGCCGCCGCTCATGTGCTGGTCAAAGAAAACGGTGAGTATCGGTTGAGTGAATTGAACAAGGACAGTTCGTAGCCAGTACCATGAATGTTTTCTAACTGTGCTTTCGGAGTATCAGGGCGCCTCCTTGGAGCGGGGCGAAAGCCCAACTTCCGAGCCGGTGTTGCTTGTTGTTCCCGCGGTTTATTCGTCGGTTTGTGGGCGCGGTTTGATTGCGATGATGACGATCGGATCCTGCCGATCGAGCCTACAACGGGCGGCCTAAAGTGTGCTCCTATTTCCCCTATCCAACTTCTTTCTTGCCGTGATCAAGCGGAACGAGCATCCGGTGATCGCGCCTCCGTGGAGCTGCACGAGCTAGGTAGAAGCCGCTAACGTGATTGACAGGTAAATGCACCCCTTACGAAGAACGATCTTAGTACTCGGATGGGATGCCCATCTTCACAAATAGCGCAATGGCCAGCACGGAACGATAGCAGATAGCCGTCTTAGAAATAGCTTTGCGCGGCGACTGGGGGCCACCGCGCAGCAGGACCACGTGCTTGTCGAGCCGATCGTTGAAGTCCAGGCCGGCGGTGAAAACGCATTCTCTAGGATCGCTCGACGTCAATGCCATCCTGCGTGGCCTTCCGGCCACCAATATCCAGCATCTTGCTGCGAAAACGGTACAGCCACATCGCACCCAGACCATAAAGGGCGGCAATTCCCGCGAAAGCGAACGTGTTGTGAAGCTCCGCGCTGCCGAGCACAGCGCCAACAAAATTGCCGAGTGCTTCTCCGAGACCCATACCGATGGCGTTGATGCCTAGCAAGGCTAGGTGATCCCTTCCCGGGGTATTCTGGACAAGCAACACCGACAACGACGGCAGGGCGACAATCTCCACGACCGTCAACAATGCGACGGCGAGGTAGAGCGTGAACAGGTTCACGAACCCTGATAGCAGCGCGAAACACGCCAGGACCAGGACCGCCGACAAGATCAGCGACCCGACGTCGTCGACATGCGCGCGCTCGAGCGCCTTCATCAGCGGCATCGATGCCCCTACCACCAAGGCGGCATTGAGGCCGGCAATCGTCCAAACGATTTCCGGGCCGGCCAACAAGCGGCCTAGCATGATCGGCGCAAACGAAAAGATCTGTGCCAGGGCGAACCACGTGAAGGCAGTCGCCACGAATACCAAGCGAAGGTCGGACCGCGTTGCACTGTGCAGCAGCGACTTCCACCACTTGCCGCCGCGGTCCAGTACTGGCAGCTCGTTCCCCAAAAAGGCATGGCAGACTAACCCACCCGACACCATCACCAAGCCGGTGACGAGAAAGGGGGCGCTCGGCGCCATTTGCACGTACAGCAGGCTCGAGAGCAACGGTCCGAGCGCGGCAGCGATATTCGTCCCCACGGCGAGCTTCACTAGCATCAAACGGAGAGATTGATCCTCGCGCAGGCGGACCGTAATTACGCGCAGCAGCAAGCTACACGACCCGTAAGCGGTGCCGACCATAAACAGTCCGAGCGCGGTCCCGACAAACGCGGCGCTCTCCGCCACGATGATATAGCCCGCCCCCATCACGAGATAGGTTGTCGTCAGGGAATAACGCGTGGGAATGCGGTCCAGTAGTGGAGCGAATAAGGCGCGCGACGCTCGGCCGGAAGCGGACAGGAGCAGCAACAGAGTAGCGACCTGAGCCGCCGAGAGCGATCGGTCGAGGAGATAGATGCCGAGCACAGAGAGCGGCGCAAAGTAGCCGTAGTTATTGAGAAAATTCTGGGCGAACACGTTCCAGAACATACGCTGCGTGGGCTTCGGTTTGAGCATGATTGCGCGCGGGCTGTTCATCATTGAACGGTGATGGCGACCGCCATGATCATGCGCTCGAGCCGGTCCTTAACTTCGGTGGCGCTCGCCCCGGTGGCAAGCACATGACCAACGCGGTCGAACGAGTGGCGGACGGGCTTCACGGTGTCACCGACTTTGATCAACAGCGCGGCACCGGCATAGCCAGGCATTTCGGGCAGACGATCATATCCGGTGATTTCCGTCACCCTGCCGGCGGGCGGGACGAAGTATCGGATGCCGGCGGCTCCGCAGTGGGCCGCGGGAAGCATCACCACGCCGGCATCAGCGCACAGCATCTGGGCAAACACGCTGCCGTAATAAGCGATCCCGGTCACGTGCTGTGTCAGGTGCGTAATGTAGTCGCCTCCGGGTCGGGAGTGAATTTCCCCCATGACGATCTCGCCGGCATCGCAAGCCCAGAACTCCGCATGAAACATGCCGAAAGTCAGACCGACGGAATGCACGGCGCTCTGCACGACCGTGATCGCGCGCTCACACAAAGCAGGCGGAAGATCGGCCGGCGCCACATGGCCGCACTCGACGAAATTGCCACCGCCGATCACGAATTTTTGCGTCAAGCTCAAGACCCTCGGCAAGCCACGGACACACAAGCCCTCCGCGCTGAACTCCCGGCCCTCGACGAACGATTCGAGCAAGAAGGGCCGCTCGCTTGCCGGCCTGAGCTGCGCAAGCGCAGTGGCAAGAGCCGTCGCGCTATCCACCAGAAAGACGTTCTCGCTGCCATACCCGATCATCGGCTTAAGGATGAGTTTGCGATGCCGGCGCGAGAGCTCGGCGAACGCCTGATCGATTGCCTCGCCGGATCGGCACAGCCTAGCTTCCGGCTGGGCAAATCCGGCCGCCCGCAAGGTGTCTCGGCAGACAAACTTGTTAGTGGTGCACTCATGCGCACGCTCGCTGGGGCCATTGAATCCAAAGCGGCGAACCAGCGCGGCGATCGCCGGCTGCGCTTTTTCTTTGAAGCTGAATGCTCCGGCAAGAAGCTCGCGTCGGGGATATTTGCCAACCCACCTGAGACAGCCGCTCACATCCTCGAAGTCGAGAGGGTGGACCTCATCGGCGAGATCATGCAATTGAATGGCCTGCTCGAGACGCTTGGGCGTGTCCGTCAACACCACCCGCAAGCCTTGCGCCCGCGCCTGATCATAGAGGTGACGGGACTGAATCTCGCTCTCTCCGCCCAAGACCAGCAGTGCCTTCTTCCGCATCGTCATCACATCTGTCCATTGTTATCTCGACACCTCGACGCTCGAGCCAGTCGAGCATGACCGGCGCTATCTGCGGGGTGATAATGGTCTCCGGATAGTGAAATCCGCCAACGGCTTTTCCGGCGCCCGTCAGCCAGTTGACCAGGAACACCACGGGCAAGCAGGTGGCCAGAGCCATCGAGCGCACGTCGACGCGGTCGGTGAAGGTGAGCCGCAAACCCTGCACAGACCGTCGCCCGTGCCGACTTCCGGCGAGATCGATTGCCAGAAGCGTCTTTGTCTGTTCGTTCTCCGCCAAGCCGAAGGTGCGCTGGGTGGCCCGCTCGAAAAGCTGCTTTGGGGTGAGGCCCGTATTTTGGTCCACGGCATCCTCGGCCAATACGCCGAGTTGATCGAGCAATGCGACCAGTTCGACATATCTGGCCCAACGCAATGTGCGTTGGTCGGCATCGACACCCGGCCGCGACAATTTCGGATGCTCCGAGAGCCGCGGCTGCATCCCGTCATGCCAGTGCTCGAGCACCCCGATGCCGGGCCAAGCGAGTTGTTGAACATCGGAAAACCGCGGAACGACGCAAAGGGCGCCATCGCGGATGCAATAGGCGTCGCGCTTGGCGAGGGGGAGGTGCGAAGTGCCGAAGAGTCTTTTGTAGCCGAGAGGATTGGCCGGGCGTGGCACTACGATCCCACCGCAGCAGATACGAAGGGACTGCACCTCCTCAGTGGATTCCAGCAGATAGCCCGCCAGGATCTCCGTCAGCCCCGGCTCCAGCCCGCAGGGCAGAACCGTCGCAAGACTCGGAGCTTGGATCAGCGCTTGCTGCACGCGTGGCACGTCCTCGGCAGCAGGCCGGCTGATACTCACCAGCAAACCACGTGCAGCGTGGCTCGCTAGGCTCTCGATCACACCCAGCGTGACCGGCCAAGTGGCGGCACAGATCACGACGGGGGCGAGTTCTGCCTGCTGCGGCTGGTCGGTGCACAATATCTCACATTTCCATGCCTCGCGCACAGCCGTGAGCGCGCTCATATCGCGGTCGATGAGGCGGACCGTCCAGTGCGGAAAGGCGTCGCGCAGCAGCGCCGCCATTCCCCTGCCCATCGCACCAGCGCCTATGACGTCCGTCTGCATGTTTCACTCGAGGGCGAAGACTGGGGTGATCGTCTCCGATACCCAATCGAGGTGCTTCGTGAGCAGCGCTTGGCTCGGCGCGGTGCTGATCACCGCGATCAGACGTTGAAGACGGAAATCGCTCGGCGGAAGTACAATGTGTGTACCAATCGATGTTTCGACGATCGCCTGCTCGACCCAAGGGTGATCGAGAACCGCCTCGAGGCCGCGGTAGCCGAGCAGCCGCCCTTCCTGTTTGGCCAAGACGTAATGGATCCCGGCCACCCGCTGCGGCGCGGGCGGAGGCAGAGGCGCCGTGCCCACCGCAATGCGAGCAAGGTTTTCGTAGAAGTCATAGTGCAACGCAAGCGGGACCAGATGCGACGCGATGTAATCGCCTCCCGGCCGGGCAGCAACCTCAATGAGCGCGAACTGCGGGCCGTCGTACTTGCCTTCGAGGTGGAAGGATGCATTGTCCAGGCACAGCGCCAGCACGTAATCTTTGGTCTTTGCTTCAATCATGCTGCGCATCTCACCCTCGAGGTCGGCAGGGAAAATATGCCGCACCTCCAGGCAATAAGGATCCGAGGTGAGCTTGTGCGTGATCCCGACAACGGTGACTTCACCGCTGCAAACGTACCCTTCCACACTCACCTCCTGCCCGCCGATATAACGTTCCGCCAGGAACGTAAGCGTTTCCCGTCGCAAAGTCGGGTCGTACGACGGATTGGCGATCTTCTTGCTAGTGGAATGAAAGACATTCAGGTCGGCAGGCTCGCGAAGGAGGTAGATTCCGGTGCTGCCCGAGGCGTTCACCGGTTTCACGATGACCGGGAGTCCCGCCACACTGATGAACTCTTCCAGATCGCTATCATTCTGCAAAAGGCGGTGCGTGAGGCCGGAAACCGACTGAGTTCGCTCGCGCAGTATCGATTTGTCCCGCACCGCGGACACGGATGCGTGCGGCAACCCGGGCAGCCGCAATTTCGCGGCAAGGATGGCGCAGGCTTCCACAGCAGTTTCCGTAAAGCAGACCACACCGGCAATTTGGATACACTTTCTGATCTCCTCGACGGCGCTCTCGAGCGAGACAAGGCTTGCGGGATTACATTGGCGCCACTCGTCGACGTAGCAGGCAAGTTCCGGTGGCAGCGGCTGACCAAGCACAGCGACGTGGTATCCGAGCCGATGTGCCGCTTCGAATGCACGAATGCTTTCTCGTATGAGTCGGCGATAATTGATATAGAGGAGAAACTCCGTCATACAGCCCAGCCTCCGGTGTCGAAGGATCGCCCCGCCGGAACCCATTGCAAAGCGTGGTTCAGATATGGCGGTTCTCGAATGCCAAGGCGCCCCAGGAGGGCGGTGCAGAGCCCGGGCATCACCGGCCAGGCAAGCGTCGCCCACAGCCGCAGGCCGGCAACGCTGAGGGCGCAGGCGGCGCGCTCGATGCCCGGGTGATAGCGCGCGCCAAGCGCTTCTGTTGCGAATCCATCAAGGTCGTGAAGCAAGCGGTCGATTAGCTCCGCGATCCGCCGCGGGTCGAATCCTTCGACCGAGAATAGCCGCCGGCCCTCTTGCTGACGCTCGCAAAGCTGTTGATAGAATGCGCGATGCAGGCGTTCCCAAGTGCCGGCCTCCGGCACCGTCCCGCGGTGACGCGTTTCGACCGACTGGCTGATGTGATGAATGACGGATGCCAGCAGGCCGCGGCGCCGTTCGATCCAGTCAAAGGCCTCACGAAAGCTAAAGCTCGTCGGGGCAACCGATGGACGGGTATGGCAGACATATAGGCGCAGCCAGTCGGCCGGAATTCCCTGGCGGGTGAGATCGTCGGCGTATATGACATGGCCCCGCGAGGTGGAGAGCTTACGGCCGTCAAGCTGGTAGAATTCGTTGCCAAAAAAACCCACGATGCGAAATCTGCTCGCGTCGTAAAGGTGGAGCAGGATTGGGAAGGTGATGCAGCGCAGATACGCGTTGTCGGAGCCAAAAAAGAGCACGAGCTCGACCTCGTCCGAGCCGAGCTCCGCACGGGAGGCAAGCATATCCTGTGCCGTCAAGAAGCGGGGGGCGAGCTCGACGGCCGAATAGAGGTTCTGGTCCTCTTGCCCGTGCAACGGGAGAGCAAGTCCGTCCGATGAACAGATTCCGAGCGGAATGTCCGGCAGCTTGCGCTGCAACACCCGGGCGACGAAATCCGGCATTTTGCCGACGTAGGCCCCCGACATCAGGTATCGCTCGAGCACGGCGCGATGCGGCTCCAGCGGCACGAACATGCGCTTCAGCGGCCGCCACGCTGCCGGCCGGTTGCAATGATTGCAGACCGGATCCATCAGCTCTTCATCCGGCACGAACAGCGCGCAGTTCTCGCATTCCGAGCTGATCCCTTCGCCACAGTGCGGGCAGGAGCCGCGCACGTGGGCTTCGAACAAGTATCCGTGTCCGTACTCACAATACGGAACGCGGGCAGTTTTCTCGATGAGATGGTCGCCGGCGTCCAGCGTGGCTAAGAACTCGCGAGCGACCCGTTCGAAACGCGGCAATTCGTCGAGCGTCGCGAACACATCGAAGTCTACCCCCAGCAGACGGTAGTTAGCGAGAAAATCATCCGAGTAGGCGCGCGAGGTTTCGTGGTAGCTCCGCCCTTCGCGCGCAGCGGTGATCGCCACATGCGTCTGAAAGCCCAATGTCCCACAAAGCTGGTAACAGTCGAGCCCAAGTGTCCTTTGCGCTCGCGTAAACATGTCGGCAGCGACGACCGGCCCCGCCAGATGCCCAACATGCATCCGCCCGTTCGGCGTTGTAAAGCTCGGCAAAACGAGGCGGGTGCGCGGCGCCTTGGTGGGGGCTTTGACGCTTTCGTCAACGGTCTGCGGGTCTTCCCACCAAGCATTTCCCACGACCAGGAGTTCCGCCCCATCGTTCTTGATAAGATGGGCAGTGAACGGAGACATCAGCAGCATGTCTCCGGGGCGGAGCTGTGTGGTAGAGAGCGACCCGTCGCCATAGGTGACGGAGCCGGTGCCGGAGAACACGAACAACATCTCGTTGTCGGCGTGGCAATCCAAGCGCGTGGACTCGCCACTCTCGAGGGCAAATTTAGAGGCCCTAAAATGGCGTGCCACGATGTTATCGCGCAGCTTTCTCATCATTCCTCCTCCAGCTCAGCCAGACGCGACAACATCGATGGATCCATGTCCACCGGATAGAACTCCTTTCCCATGATGCTGTTGACGATCGTTGCGTTGCGATAGGCGACGAGAGACAGATTCGCGTTCTGCAAACCATGCTGGATGCTGGTTCTGTTCTGGAAGTAGATCTTGCCTGGCAGGGCTATCCGGCTCTCCAGTGAATAGTCCGATCTGATCCTGGGCAAACTATCCTCAATACAGGCGAGCTGCATGATGCAGTCGAAGAATGGCGGCGTGTGGGGGACAAAACCGGTGGCCAAGATCACACGGTCGACCGGCGCCCTGCGTGTTGCTGCGGTCTCGGTGCACTTGAGCGTAACTTCGAAGCCCGCTCCATTCTGCCGCAAACCTTCGAGGCAAGCACTGACGATCAACCGGACGCCGTCGTTCTCACTGTCGACGAAGCGACGTTCATAGATTTTGTCGAAGAGTTGATTTGCGAGATCCAGCGATACGCCGTCGCTGCTCAGCCTCTTGACCTGCACCCATTCGCGCCGACGTGAGAGCGGCTGAGCTTGAAAGTGGCGGAAATAGGCAGGCGTATAATACTCGTTGGTGAATGCGCAGTCGTCCCTCGGTTCAAGGTTGTCGCGCGGCGTAACCCAAAGTATCTGCTTCAGGGGTGGGCCCGCGAGCAGCTGTTCCATCACCTCGCTGCCGCTTTGTCCCCCGCCGACGAGCAAGACTCGTTCTCCTGCGGCCGGTGGCGCCCTATTGAGATAGTCTGCCACGTGATAGACGCGTTCGCCCAACAAGGGACGCACGCAATCCGGCACGTCGGGGCAGATTCCGAGCCCAAGTACGACATGTCGGGCCTGATATTCCGCCTCAGTGGTCGTGACGCGGAAATGTGATATTTCGGGCCGCACATCCAGTGCCTTTTGCCCAAATCTAAGATACGGAAGCTGATCTGCGACCCAGGCGAAATACTGAAAAAACTCCTTGCGAGAGACTGCACCGGACCGTCGATTGACGAACGCGTGGAGCCGCCCACTTCGGTGCAAAAAGTTGAGAAATGAAAACGAACTGGTTGGATCTACGAGCGACACACAGTCTTTGACATGTGACACTTGTAACTTAGCGTTCGAAAATGCCATCCCGGCGTGCCAGGCAAAACTCGGCTTATCGTCAAGGAATAAGCACCGTAGTCCGGTCGGCTTCATGAGAGCGGCAAGGCTGAGATTAAACGGACCAATTCCGATACCAATTACGTCATACATGCGATGAAGCTCCCATGTGCCGGCCCTCTTCACGACCAACTAGAAATGGTGCGGGCGGTGCGTTGAATGCATGAGTCGAGCTAGCAGACAAACGTAATCGGCTCGTGCCGCGTTGAGAGAGTAGAAGAGGCGGCCCCGGCGCAGAGTAGATGCGCTGGGTACACGCGCTGGGTCCGCCCCTACATCATCGGTTGCTTCGTGATGCTCCTTGCATGAAGCAAGCGGCGTGCCGAACTGAAATCGCGGCGCTTCTGCAAGCGCTTGATACAACTATCGGCGAGACGCTTGAATCGAGCGTCGCGTCACGTGCACGAATTGTCTCAAGGCTGACGATCGGGGCTGCGTCATATCCGACAAGGTCGTTGTGAGTTCGGTGGCCTGCACAGCCCGGCAATCGTTCTCTCCGGGAATCGCGCGGCGCGGGCGCGCGGTACCGCCGGTTGATCTGCCTCACCTACTCAGTGAGGCTTCTGCATTCCCTTTTTGGGCCTCGCAGCTCCCGTTCCCTGAGCGCGCCCTCGCCAGCTGCCGCTTCTTCGCGCGCGATAAACTCTGCAAGAAGCCATGTTGTTACAGCGAATTGACAAGGGTGCTTTCCAGCCCTTCCCACAGCTTCATGGAAAGCTCGTAGAACGGATTGTTGCCGGGCAGCAGGTAGTTCGAGCCAATGATCGTCGTTCCAAGAGCAAGTGCACGACCGGCCGGATCTGGGCTTATGTGCGGGATGACCGGCCCTACGGTGGCCCAGCGCCGCCGGCGGCGGTCTATTGCGCCTCGAGCAAGCAATCTGAGGTGCTTCGATGAGCAAACGTCCCCCAAGCGATCGCCATCGAACCGGCAGTGAGGTTACGACCGTTCAACGTGCATTAAATTTGTTGAGGGTTCTCGCCGCGAGTGAAAAGCCGATCGGTGTAAACGAGATGGGTCGCGGGATTGCGGGAAATTCTTCGACGTTCATCTGAGATGGCCCGCATCGCGATCCGCGCGATCGTTGCCGCATCACCAAATTCCTTGCACAGAGCGTTTGCGTACCCGATTTTGTACGTCACCTCAGCATAGAAATTTCCGCTCCGACGGATCTTCGACAGGAAATTTCTGCAACTGGTATTGATGCGCCTTGAGCATCTCCTTGGTCAGATGTATCGGGAAGGCCTCATAGCTAAGGGCGCGTAACGCGGCGGTCAGACTGTCGCGGATTGCGTCGATGTTCACCCCGTGGGGCCCACGATGCCGAATACCAGCTCGGGCAAAAGTGTCGGTTTGGTCGTGGACGTCATTGGGAACCTTATCAAAATTCAGTGCAATCTGATTCGTGGCCAAATCAGGAGGGGAAAGTGGCAAAGGTCCCAATTCGGAAGGAAGATCTGGAAAGGTGAGGCAGGTCGCCGAGCGCACAGCCAGGCGCACGAATGAGCGCGTCGTCGTCGCCCATGATCGTGTCGCTTTGCAAGATGATGAGCAGGTGACCTCTGAACGCCAACATCAAGACGCGAGAATGGCTAATTTCCATTAAGAGTTTCTATTTTGCAGTGCTTGGACAGGGTCCGCTTTGCGGGCCCTTTTTGTTTGAGTTACAGCACCTTCTAGGGCCGCATCAGCCTACCAGCCGCCGTAGCGTAATGGCCTCTTGCATCGCCGCTTGAACTAGGCGCTCGATTGAGCACGCCTACTGTTAACGATCCGCAGAAGGTGACTGGCGATGATGAGCATCTCAGCCGCCTCTTTAGGGTCTGAAAGATCAACGTTCCTATGGCTTCTTGGGTTCTTAAACACACTCACTGCACCCGTCATGAATTGCTGCATCCCTTGACGCTCGCCGGCGGGATCAGCTGAGAGCATCAAGGGCCCGTTCTCCGCATTGAACGCCTTGGCCACCATCGGCATGCCATGTGCCTCCGCCGGCAAGTCTGCGGCTTCTCGTATTTTAGTCTCCACTAGCTTGAACGCCTCGAACACGGCAGCGTCGTAACGGCCTATCTTGAATATCTCCGCTGATGCGTCTCGCACATCGGGATGTAACAGAAACTCCGGAAGAAGCCGCTCGATTTGAAGTCTCTCCAGATCAGTCGTCGGCTCGAACTCAACGCCCGTTCTGCTCAAAACGTACCATACGGCGTGAGGCTGGCTCAGGTCAGGCACCGCGAGGAGCATCTGCTGGGCCCACATCATTCCTTCCGAAACCCTCTGCATCAGCCACGGCGGCGAACCTTGATGGCCGAAGAAGTGGTTGATTTCGGATTGAAAGTTGTGCGGTGAGAACCGCCCACCATTTACCTGCATATGAAGTACTATTGCGACACCGACCTGCTCAGGCGTCGCTCTCTCCAACTGCTCAATCGAATTGAAGGACTGGTTGAAAGGCTTCGGCACTTCCAGCGCTCTTATTCAATAACAGCCCACTTCCGATCAAACCGCTCTAACGCACTAACCATCAAACCGCCCAAACGAAAACTCCCCGTTAGTCAAGGAATGGCGACCGCTCGCGGCGTGGACGTGGAAGCATCTTCAACCGGGGCGACTATCGGAGCTTCTTCATCTGCAGCTTTCGGTGCAGCCTTTTTCCGCGTCGCAGCCCGCTGCAAACGCTTGATGTTCTGGAGAGCCGATTTCGCTTCATCACTATCAATCAAGTCGCGTTTGATGACCTCCTCGCGCAACAACGTCTTCAGGTAGTCGACCTCCACCTTCACGCCGGAGCTCATCCGACGAATCTCGCGGCGCAAAATCTCCAGGATGAAGTCAGTCTGCAGAACGGCTGCGACTGTGAACTTGTTCGTGACCTGCTTGTGCAGCAGGAACTCGGCCATTGTGCTCTTTGAGAAGCCCTCGCGGCTCAGATTTCCGAAGCATTCAAGAGCTTCAGGGCTCTTGGCGCTTTCCTCGATAGCGTCAAACTCACAAACGAGGATTTTCTCAATCGGCTGGCGGAAATGCACCTTGTAGATTCGCCAGTGGGCGCCGTTCGTGAGCACTACCCACTCAATACCCTCGTTGGCAGCGTAATCGATGGCTTGCTTGACATGGGCATCCTTGAGATCGATCCCAATGGCCTTGACCTCGATAATGAACCGGATGTCGTCATCAACTTTCACAGCAAGATCAACATAGGTGCCGCGGATCGCATATTGGCTGGTGACATGTAGATATTTGTCATAGCCGCAGATGTCGGAAAGCATATCGTTGACGACAGTGACCGTGGCGGCGTCATCGGAGAGCGCTTCAGCAGCCCCGCTAATACGCTTTGGTATCTCTTGAGTTGAGTGATGATCCGCGTCGCGACTTTGGTTGAGAGTTTCGCCATGATTCGCCCCAGAAATATGGGCGTGAGCATCATGCAACCTTTCGGCGAGCACAAGCCCCCATTTAGTCAAAGTTTGGCTGTCTCTCGGGATCTCGTCCTGGGCTTGCTGCTTTGTCTGTCCAAGTGAGCCGGATGTTTACCTTAGCTGCCGATTGAGCCGACCTTTCCACAATACGATCTGCAGTAGCTCGCGCGCGTTCCGAGCCACTAGGAATCCATAATTTACGAGGTACTTACGAACCCGCTTTGATGGCGGCATGCCTCGCCCGAAACGCCACACGCCAATACACGCAGACGGCCGCCCGATGAAGATTACCTTCGGCCAGATGCGGAGCATGGGAGTGCGCGGTGTGCTGGTCTATTGCCACTGCGGCCATCACGTTGCACTGGACGCGGATCGTTGGGCTGATGAGGTGCGGCTATCTGATATCGAACCGCGGTTCGTCTGTCAGGGGTGCGGAAGCCGCGGCGCCGATGTCCGGCCCGACTTTGAGCGAGGCAATTCCCGACTTGCGATCTTGGGGCATCGCGCCGATTCCTGAGGAACAAAGGCCGCCATAGGGAGCTTGTGAGTCCCGCTAGCTCCCTGCCGAGCTGGCGGAGCGGCCCCGGCCTACCCCTACAGGCCCCCCTGAAGCCGGGGCCGTCTCCCCACTAGTAAGCCTATGCGTCAGTCGCCCTTGATCGTGCGCCGCGTGTCAGGCGAAACAGGCCGCCAACTGAGGCGGCCTTAATTATTTTCGCCGACTACACGAAGGCGCGGACTCGCTAGCTTTCCGGGAGAAACGCAAACCGGCGAGATCTCGCGGTCCTGGCGCTGAGCGCGCTTGCAATTAGGGCAGACGAAGAGGTGAGCGATCATCGTCGGTGGATTGTCTCGCACCAACTCGGATCGAAACCACCTCATGCCGATCTGGCAATTAGGGCAGATCGGCACTTCAAACTGCCCCCGCGCGTGCTTTAGCCGGTCCATGCATACCCCCTCTGTTTGGGAAAGACTAGCAAGGCACGTTGGCCAGCAAAGTATCAAACGATACACAACTCAAATTAGGCCCTTGCGAAATCAAAAGGGGCCAGTAATGTCGGAAACAGGCCCAGTGCCAGAATCGAGAACAAAGCGGCCCCCGAACCGGCGGGCCACTGAGGCGGCTTAATGCGGAGCCTTGTATTCTCGGTTAAGCAGCTCCAGTCGTCGTTCGAGCTCTTCTTTCTTCGCCACTAGCCGCTGGGCGAGAACATCATTGGACCGTGTGCAGTTGCCACAGTTCTTCGAGAGACATGCTTTCAAACGGCTTCCGCTCCATGAATCACCCGACCACGCGTTGCCATAGCTTGGGCTTAGAAGCGGGAGCCTGGCAATTCTGTGTAGGTTGAGAGGGAAGGTTATCTACAGGTGCGGCGCCGGGCCACCTTCTTGAAAGCCGATTTGCTCGCCCTCAACCGAAAACGCCGCAACTCAGCGTGCGCCAGTCGATTCCGCAGGTTGGCCAATTCGGCCATCTGACCTTCGAGAAATGCAAATCGCTTCTGCAGTGAAATGGCGCGATAGAAAACAACTTGATCAAAGGTACTCATCATCCCTCAACCCATTAAATAATTTAAAATACGCGAGATATCGTGCCAGAATAATCACTGCGTTTAATGTTGACTAGTGTGCACAAACTAAAAAATGCCCGCCAGCGTGAACCGGCGGCGCCCGTCACAAGCTTGTGGCACGGCCCTTGCCTAGTCGAAACCAACTGGGATTTTAGTGCCCCGTTTTGAGACAACGCGCTGCCGGGGGACCGGCAATTTTGAGCCGGCAGCGCTTTCCCTCTTAGGCCATCACTGTGTTGGTCCAGTCCCGCATGCCTACCTGCTCCAGCAAACCTTCCCAGTCGGCAATCCCATTCTCCCCGGGACTCCTCCTCGCGGTCAGCGTCAGGCCCTCGGCCGTTCCTGTTTGGGTAACGCCGCCCTGTTCTCGTTGTCCAAGGCAGCGCTTAGGAACGTTTCAGGTGGGCGGGCGCTTTGGGAGCAATGACGAACTCCGTCATCCTCATTCCCGGCATGCTCAAGCCGCTACGGCTGGCGCGCGTGTACGGCTTTCTGGTCGAGCGCGAAGCCGGCGTATATCCCCCGGGCGGCAGCCAACCGGCATGTTCGCTGGGATTGGCGCAGAAGATGGTTGAAGGTGGCTGGCTGATGAAGCACGGGCAGCGTTACGAGCCCACGGAACAGGGTCTGAAGGCCGCAGAATGATGTAATAGGCCGCACAGGCCGCTGAGGCGTTTTGGACACGCAGGCGCTTTTTGTTCACATTTGTTGTGGCCGGAACCGGAAGTGCCGGGAAACTTCGGCAAACCGGGGCTAGCGTTCATATTGCACCTACCTCTTTCACCCGGTCGTTTTGACACGGCGCAGGCCGCAGCGAGCTCAATCGCTGCGGCCCTTTCGTCGAGCCCGCCAGCGTGAGCCGTCGGGCCTTTTGCTCCCGAAGAGACCGTGTCAGTCGAGATTGAGCTTCTTTCGAGCTGGCTGTCCCAATAGTTGGATATTGCCAGCCGCCAACCAACAAATTGTATAGCCGACTAAGCTGCCCGCGATTCCGTTCACGCGTCCTCACGCGCTACTTGAGGTCGGCGTGCTCTTAGCCTTGGCGTCGCACGATCGTTTTGGCGCAACTACAAACTTTGGTTGCGCCGGGCCTCTTTTCGCTACATCCGATTTCGCTATTGTTGAACGCGCAACGCCGAACGGACAAGGATTCGACTCCAATCTTTCGGTGGCAGCAAGTGGGCCCATCGAGCCATAAGGTGGGGGCGGGTTCGAGACCCTCTGATGAGAGTAGGAGAGGAAGCAGAAAATGTCCCACGGATTCAACGAACTCGGTGCTTGGGACCGCGATCACCTCTTGCACCCGGGGACGCACGTCGGCGCGCATGCGCGAGGTGAAATTCAAAAGCGCGTGATCAGCGGGGGCAAAGGAGTCTACATCACGGATAAGTCTGGGCGAACCAGCCTTGACGCCTTTGCGGGTCTTTTTTGTGTGAATGTCGGATATGGCCGCCAGAAGATCGCCGAGGCGATTGCAAAGCAGGCGAACGAACTCCCCTATTACCACGCATACGATGGCCACGGCACAGAAGCCCCGATCAAGCTATCCAGGATGATCATCGACCGGGCGCCCAAAGGCATGAGTCGCGTCTTTTTCGGTCTATCAGGCTCGGACGCGAACGAGACAAACATCAAACTAATTTGGTACTTTAATAATGTGCTTGGCCGACCGGAGAAGAAGAAGATTATCTCTCGCTGGCGAGCCTATCACGGCTCAACCGTCATGACAGGCTCGCTGACAGGCCTTGAACTGTACCACAACGCCTTTGATCTACCGCGTACGCCGATCCTCCACACTGAAGCTCCTTACTATTTCCGCCGCGCTGATGCGACCATGAGCGAGGAGCAGTTCGTCCAAGCCTGCGTCGACAAGCTTGAGGCAATGATTGTAGCCGAGGGTCCCGATACAGTCGCGGCGTTCATCGGAGAGCCGATCCAAGGTGCTGGCGGCATTATTCCGCCGCCCACCGGATACTGGGCGAAGATAGAGTCCGTTCTGAAGAAATACGACATTCTACTCATCGCGGATGAAGTCGTCTCCGGATTCGGCCGCCTGGGCAGGATGTTTGGTTCCGACCACTACGACATCAGACCGGACCTGATCACAATCTCAAAAGGTCTGACCTCCGCGTACGCTCCTTTGTCCGGCGTCATTATTTCGGACAAGGTTTGGCAGGTTCTCGTGAAAGGCTCCGATCACCTCGGTAGTATCGGTCATGGTTGGACTTGTTCTGCCCATCCTATCTGCGCGGCGGCGGCTATTGCAAATCTTGAGCTAATCGATGAGATGGACCTGATCAACAATGCTCGCGATATTGGAGCCTATCTCCAGTCCGCACTGACTGAGGCGCTGGGCGATCATGGAAACGTCGGCGAGGTGCGCGGCGACGGGCTGATGGCGGCGGTGGAATTTGTCGAGGATAGGGATAATCGCACCCTCTTCGATACATCAAAAAAAGTGGGTGAGCAGGTCGCCGCCGCGCTGCTTGAGCGTGGCGTCATCGGCCGCGCCTTGCCGCAGGGCGACATTCTCGGGTTCGCGCCGCCGCTGTGCTTAACAAAGCACGAAGCTGATATCATCGTCGAGAGTACAGTGGACGCAGTCAATGCTGTTTTTGCCACTTTTTAAAAAGTCCGCCTTACACTGGCGACCTCGCGCAACTGCCGATATCGCTTCAAAATGCGGCGGAATTATCGTTTCCAGCGATCCTGCGAGTTTCCGTCGGTTGGCCCTTTGGAATACCGCCAGCGTCGCACGGCTTCCCAAGTAGTATGCAACGTATTGGTCCCAGTCGAGCTTGCCGTCTCGACTCCTAACAAGTCGTGCATGGTGATGGAACCAAAACTCTTTATGTCGCGATACAGACGAGTGAGTTCTAGTGAATAGGCGTTAGGTTGTGCGACTTAAAATCGGGCGACGATTGTTTTCTAGAAAGTGGAACACAGCCGGTCGTGGAAAGAGGTCATCCCCGATGAACGGTAAGAGCGTATGTCCGTCTCTGCCGATGAGATAGCTCGCCTTACACTGCGCGTCCGAGGGTTGCTCGGGCGGACCGAGCCGATCCTCATCACAGGAGGACGAACCGTGGCAGATTATAGGGAAGCATTCGTCGGAATCGATGCCAACTGAGAAAGGCCATCCGATTGCTGAAGCAGGCCGGGAGGGAGAAGTTCGTTTCTTCGGCGAGGTCGATGCTTCGGCAACCAACATGGGTCGCATCATAGCGCGGATCGCCAACCGGTTCGACCGCGTGCATTTCTGCTACGAGGCCGGCCCGACCGGCTACGGCCTCTGTCATCTGATCCGATTGCTGGGCCATGAATGCACGGTGTTGGCACCATCGCTGCTCCCAAGGAAGCCGGGGGATCGGGTGAAGACGAATCGCCGGGACGCCGCTTCTCTCGCGCGGCTGCTACGCGCTGGCGAGCTGACGGCAGTATGGGTTCCCCATGAAGGTCACGAGGCGATGCGGTATCTCGTTCGCGCGCGAGCGGCAGCGGTTGAGGCGCTGCGGGTTCACCGGCAACAGGTGGCGTCTTCATGCTCAAGCACGACCGCACCCGTCCTCGCAAGAAGAGTTGGACGATGCGCTATCTGCGCTGGCTTCAGGAACAACAATTCGATCAGCCCGCACATCAGATCGCGCTCCAAGAAATGGTTGAAGCAGTTCGCGTCGGCAGGGAGTGGGTCGACCGGCTCGAGCGCACGATCAAAGAATTTGTCTCGGGCTGGTCTCTGGAGCCGCTCGTGCGGGCGCTTCAAACGTTGCGAGGCGTTGATTTGATCGTCGCAGCGACGTTCGCGACCGAGGTTGGCGACGTGAGCCGTAGAGCCCAGTCAACTCATGGGTTTCCTCGACCTAGTGCCGAGCGAACGATCGACCGGAGTCTGTCAGGCGCGGCCGCATCACCAAGGCCGACATTCGCCATATGTCTGCATGTCCACCCAGCCGCGAGGTTGATCCGCAACGAGCCGGACCAGCTCGTCCGGACTGTAGATATATGGCGCCGGACGAGAGCAGGACTGGCGAAAGGCGGCGGGCATCACCTCAACCTTGGTGCAGCGCATCTGGCGGACGCACGGACTGCAACCGTCTCGCCCACCAGTTCAACCTCTCGAATGATCCCAACTTGGTCGACAAGCTGCAAGACGTGATAAGTACCCAAAGGGCCGCAAATGCCTCGACGTTTCACCTTCCAGTTCACGCCCACCTCGTTCTCGTGGCTCAATGCCGTCGAAGGATTCTTCGCCAAGCTCTTGATGGCGCTGGAAGGCAAAAGCTTGAACGAGGCGGCGGATTTATCTAAGCTCTTCCATAGCGAGCCGCAGCGACTTCGGGATGCGCTGCGCCTTTCCGGCTGAAATAAACGCCACGCGTACACGCGCCGTGACTAGGAGATTGTCTCCGCGCCTGCATTCCTGCAGCAAGGCAATCGACGCTCCCCTCACCTCTTGCGGGACTGTGACGACGTCAAGCAGGTCATCCAAGACCGCCGGTTTTAGAAAATCGATCCTCATGGAGCGGACCACGAAGGCAAAGCCGGGCGCATCGTTCTTAGCTTCTTTGAGTAGCGCTTGCTGAGTGGTTCCGAGCAGGCGCAAGTAGTTCGTTCTACCCCGTTCCATGAAGCGCAAAAAATTTGCGTGATAAACAATCTGACCGGAGTCAGTATCTTCGACATAGACGCGAACCTGCATATGATGGCCGCCGTCGCGGATTTCGCCATCAAGAGAAGCTGTCACAGTGCGGTTCCCCTACTGCCCTTCTGGGACCAACCTGGAGGCCGGAACCCCTATCCAGATTCCGAGGACCGAGGTCGCCCCATCGGCAAGCGCCTTGATTCTGCGCTTCGTAGGCCACAGTCGGGATTGCCCGACAGTGCGGATTATTCAGCAGTCCTATTCCGCGAATCCTACCATTCATGGCAGTTGTTAAACTCCGGCCGGTCAGCCATCGCGGCTGGATATTCCAGGTGAGATGGTCATGGAGATCGATGAAACCGGGCAGAATGATCCACGGCACCTTGACCGGAGAGTCGGCCGGGCCGATGCTCTGCGGCCGAGCTCGTCGCTCGGTACGACACGCACCGCGCCTGGCAAGTCCGCGCCGAGCGCTGCCAGATCGAAGTCGCTCCGTGGCCACCGCGCCACAAGAAAGCGACGAGTTCATTTGCATATCCGTCACGTGCCGGGACGCTGCCTCCATCAGCCGAGCGATTCGGTCGTAAGGTCGCCGTTGGAGCAGATGTTCGAGTTCGGCATGAGAGGCCGCCATCCTCATTCAACATTCCACGTTGTCGTGTTCAGCCGTGTCCGGCTGAAGACGTTAATGTCCGGGACCAGACACTGAGGCGCGAGTATTCCGACGTGGACACGAACCACATGGTTTTGCCCTCTTCAAGCCAGGCTCGTAAATGTCTTTAGTGGCACGTGGATTGCTGGGACACCGTAAAAGGATCCGCACGACCATGACGATCTCGCATTCGCCGGCCCAGGAGTTCAAATGACACTTGCTCGACTGATCCAAATCAATGCCTTGGACGCTGCGCTATTGAGTGCGGTCCCGCCTAACGCCTTGCCGCGTCCGTCGCGGGTGCCGCTGTCGTTCTTCGCGTTGGATAGCTCTCAAGACCACCAGACACGACTAGCATTCAGCGCGCTTAGTCCCGAGCAAATCCGAACCAGTGTGACACGTTTGGGCCGCTCTGTGGCGAATGCATGCAGCGGCATGCTAATGTTGGCCTCGGACCGGGAGGAAACCAAATCAAGCTTAGTATCGAGCAATGCCCGCTTCCTTTCGAAGAGGGGAGCGGACAGAAGTTGTTCAATGGCACGCTGGAGCAGATCGAGCTCGGCGCCCGACCCGGCGCGGGTCACACTCGGAGGTGGAGCACCATTTTCTTCAGCAGTATTCGCACTCCTCGGCGCCTGAAGTCTTCCTCGGGACCGTTTCGCAACGCCCGAAGGACATTCGGCCTCGGCCACGGCATCTGTCTTCCTCGCCGAACCATAATCATCCCGCGTGTCCCGAGCGAATGGCGACAGTCGTTCTGCTCTACGGTGGTTGCCTCGAGTGGGAGCCGACAAACCCGCGTCTTTGATCGAAATGCACGACTTCGGTGAGCCCGAGCTGAAGAGCGCGATAAGACACGAGGAACGCAGCTGCCATCGCGCCTTGCCTTCACAAGAAAGCTAGAGGAGTTAAAAAATGCGCGCCCCGACCTATTCCGAGGCCTTGGAATTCGCGATCGACCGCTCGTACGACATTAACCTTGACATGTTGAGGTCACGGAATTTGCACCTTGACACGCACAACGATTATCTTGTCGGCACATATCCGCCTCTCAAGGCAATGGGCGACCTGAATGCCGAAAAGTTGTTGCTTCAGGTTTCGTCGTCAATTGATCTCTATTTTCACATCCCCTTTTGTGATCAGTATTGTACCTTTTGCCACTTCGCCAAGGAAATCAATCCATCTTCTGGGCGAGTGGAGCGCTATCTGGCGGCTTTAGATAAAGAGATGAGTTGGTCGGAGGCGGCGCTGGCCGGCAGAGCTGTTGAGACTGCTTTTTTTGGAGGCGGCACTCCCTCGTTCTTGACCAACCGTCAACTCGAAACGCTATTTGGTATGATTAGGCGGCGCTTTGATTTGTCTAAGTCGGAAGTGAGTTTCGAATTGCATCCCTCTCTTGCAAAGCAAGTGGACGCTGCAGATCGCATATCCACACTGCTTAGAGCGGGCGTAAACCGCTTCGTATTGGGCGTTCAGAGTCTAGATCCGAGCATTTTACGCATATTGAACCGCGGGCATCACCTGGACGAGGTAGTTCAACTCGTAAAGTTACTGAATGACATGGGCGTTCAGAATCTGTCGCTTGACCTCATGTATGGGTTGCCGCAGCAAACGCTCCGGAGCTGGTACGACTCACTTATCGGCTTACTGGATATGGGAATAGAGAAGTTCAATGTATTCCCATTGATGTTTAAATCTACAGACCCCGTAGCCCGCCATTTGGCTCGGGGTCGATATCAATTTGCCGGGGCTAAGGAGCGCATCATCATGCATTTTATGGCCGAGCACATCCTCACGAAACTCGGTTATCGCCATGGGCCGATTTTCTATTGGAGTAAGCAGTCGCAGCCACACTCGATTCAACAGAGCCGCAAATACGATTCCTGGAACGACAATAATCTGGTCCCGTTTGGGGTTGCCGGATTTGGTTACATGAGCCAGTGCCAGTTCTATAACGAGGCAGATTTAGATCGCTACCTGTATAGGGTTGAAGCGGGCGAGAAGCCTGTGTGGAAGGGTGTTGTCCTGTCGCACGATGATCTCATGCGCAGAACGGTAATGTTTGCCCTGCGAAGCAGTGGGGTGTTGCTCTCCCGCTTCGAGCGGGAATTTGGGGTGTCCATCGAGAAATGCTTTGGCCGCGAGCTTGAACTCTTGAATGAGGCAGGACTCATCTGCATTTCAAACGGCCTGCTTTCGTTAACTGCCGCCGGCACTATCAATTCGGGCGCCGTATCGCTGCTATTTTTCTCGAACAATATACTCGAGCGGATCGCTTACAACGACAGTAGGATAATAGACAAACGAACTGATCTGCTCGAAAAACACGATTACTCACCGGCCGCACGATACGGGTCAAGTGCCGAAATGCAAGTTGCGTTTCGATGAAGTCGCGGGCGCGCTCATTTATGGTCGCTCCTTTTGCCGTTTCCACCCCGGAAGGGTCGCCCTGCCAGGCGAAGGACATATTTTCGCATCTGACCGATAGCATTGATCGCCGGCAGCGAGAACGCCCGCTTGGGCTGGTCAGCAATTTTGTCGCCGATCAACTGCCGCACTGCATTGCGGAGGTCAAATGCAGTGAACGACCAGATGAAGCGGTTAAGGCTCTTGGGCGTAACATCAATGCGATGATTGCGAAGAAGGACTATGAAGCGCAGCTGCTAAGTCTGCCGCAATCGGACTTCGAGATCGCTAAGACAGACATCCAATATCTCGTAAATTGTGCTTATCAGATGTCTGCGTTTGCCGGCCTTCATCCCGTGGACGCCGAGCTGACGGTGGGAGAGGTACTAATCCGCCTTGCGCGCTCGAGTTGTCAACGGCAGCCTGGCATTGAGGTCCTCTCCTATGAAGATATGATACTTACGAATCCGCTGCAGAATGATCCACGCGTATACTGCCTCGGCGCGGCCGGGGTCGAGGAGCGAGATTTTTGCTTGGGCCATCAGATTATCGAGAGCGAATTGCAGTTAGCAATTGACGCTCTGCTCAAGTTGCGTGATGTGGCCGACGTGGATGCGGGGCAATGTCTTGCACTGTGCCTGGAGCGCCTTGAGTCAGCAAACAATGTTCTGACGCGCTTTTATGAACATATGTCGCCGGACTTATTTGGCCAATTTCGTGTGTTTTACGGAAAGAATCCTTACAAGAATACGCTTGGTCCAAGCGGCCGCTTCTCGGCCCGTATCGTGGCGGTCTCGGTGCTACTGGTCGGTGAAGAACTCTTCCACCAGAAACCTCAATTTTATACGGATCTGTATCGGCTGTCTGAATATTATCCGCAGAGATGCATTCACGAGGTATTCCGCTGGCTGTCGTCAGGCAAAGGAAGTGCACCGCTCAAGCCAGGTTGGCTAAAGGGGAAAGCGGACTTTCCCAGGGTTGCGACCATTTCACCAGTCGTGGAGCATCACGGCGGCGAAATCGGAACGCTGCGCACGTCCTGTGTTTGTGCACTGGATCGGTTTACCCGGATGCACCGTAGTACGGCCTTAAAATATACGGTTGAGCCGGGTCGTCCAGTTGTCGGAGTTGAGGTATCGGAAAGTGTTGAGGCTGTCCTTGCTCAGCGGCTGTTGACAGAGGCGCGCCCGTAAGCCGACGGTGGTCTCTGCGTGGCTAAAAACAGAGGCGCAGGCGTCCGCCACCGCTCGAGAGGTAATAGTCGATGTCTCAAGACGAACTGATCCTTCGTCGGTTCGAGTCCGCGGATAGCGATGATGCATGGCATCTGCACAGAAGCGCATCGCAGGATGTTGGTGTGTGTGGCCCGGAAGGGGCTTGGGAGGATGATTTACGCAATATTGGGGAAGTATACATCGCCTCGGGCGGAGACTTCGTAGTTGCGCATATTGGTGCCCGATTCGCTGCCATGGGTGGGCTGAAACCTTTTGATGATGATGTCGCAGAAGTAAAACGTATGCGGGTCGACCCCATCTTTCAGCGACGAGGGTTTGGAAGGAGGGTTCTTCGTGAATTGGAGTCGCGAGCTGTTGCTCTCGGTTTCAAGTGGATAATGCTCGATACAACAACGATCCAAGTAGGGGCCCAAAGACTTTATGAGAGCGCTGGCTATGTTCGCCGCAGGGAAGGGATGTTGCACGGATATGCAGTGATCTTCTACGAGAAGCGGCTCATTTGGCCAGGATGACCTCGCTGAGCAAATGAGGTTGTGAGACCGGATGATCCGGTGAAGCTCTACGGACGCGCAACGAGCATAAATTCAATCACTTACCCCTGACTAGCCCAAACGCCCAGTCTCGCTCCTTGGGAATGACGTCGAATGCGCTCAGAGAAAGCCGTATCATCCGCGAGGACTTTCTCATTAGTCCCGCGAGAAGGACCCAGCTTGCACTCTCCTGGATCACGATCGAGTACCAAACCTGTATCGTGATTGTCATGCAGGGACCACGCGCTGAGGGCTGATCTGGTCGGCTAGGAAGATCTCGCGGAATAGTTTGTCGCGAGGTCACAATGTCGAAGGATAGTCGTAAGGATAGCGATAAGGATAGGCATACGCCTATCCTTGAATGTGTTTCGGCATGGAATAAGGGCTCTGACTCACTTTTGATGCAGTTTGGGGGATGTCTGGCGCTTTGATCAGAGGAGTATCAGCGCCATGCAGCAGGCACTCCAGCGCTCCAATCTGGTGCCGAGTGGGTTTGTTGTAGAGAGTGCGTACTACGAAGGCGATATGGCCGTTATTGTGGTCCGGGCGTCTGGACGCGTTGGTCTGTGTCCGTCGTGCGGAACGGTTTCCTGACGCGTCCATAGCCGGTATCGGCGACGCGTGACCGATCTGCCGCTTTCGGGGCGGATCGTGCAGCTCCTGGTGATCGCTCGCCGCTTCCGCTGCGATGCCGTCCTCTGCGGGCGCCAAATCTTCACTGAGCGCTTCGCCGAAGGGGTACTGGCTCCCTCGGCGCGACGCACGGCGAGGCTGGACTCTATCGTCCATCACCTCGGTCGGGCGCTTGGCGGTCGACCGGCAGCAGACTTCGCAAGACGGCTGGTGCTGCCAGTGAGCAAAGACACGCTCCTACGCGTGGTCCGACGCCGTAGCCGTCCGCTGGCTGACCCGCTCAAGGTTATCGGCATTGATGATTGGGCGTGGCGGCGCAATCACCGGTACGCCAGCATCATCTGCAACCTGGAAAGGCGCCGGATCGTCACGCTGTTGCCGGATCGGGAGCCCGCAACCGCCCAGGCCTGGCTGGCCGCTCATCCCACGATCGCGATCGTCGCCCGTGACCGTGGTGGGGGCTATGGCCAAGCTGCGGCAAAGGCTTTGCCGCACGCGGTACAGGTCGCGGATCGCTGGCACCTGATGGAGAACGCCACTCGGGCCTTCCTCGATGCGGTCCGCAAATCGATGCGACAGATACGTACTGTCATCGGTGCGACCACGATCGATCCCAAGCTGCTAACAGCCGCCGAACGCCTCCAGTATGAGGGTTATCTGCGCCGCGAGGAGGCCAATGCGGCCATCCTGGCTCTGTCGAAGAACGGCATACCTATCAAGCAGATCGTGCGCCAAACTGGCCATAGCAGGAAGCTGGTACGGCAGGTGATCCGCGGCGAACGTAATGATGTCTTCCGGACCCGGCAGAGTTCGCTCGATCAGCACCTGCCGTGGCTCGACGATCAGTGGGCAGCTGGCTGCCGAAACGGCGCTGAACTCTGGCGTCACCTAACGGCGCGTGGCTTCCGAGGCTCGCTCCGCGTCATCAGCGAATGGGCGACGCGCAGACGACGGGCTGAAAAGGCCGACGCACAGAACCTTCAGCGGATTCCGTCGGCCAGAACGATCGCGCGCCTCATGACAATCGGGCGGGATTTGCTCACGAAAGCGGAGACCATCACGGTGGCGGCGATCGAAGCTGGCGTACCGAACCTGGTCGAGGCGCGCGAAATTATCGCCGAATTCCACTTGATGATCCGGCGCAAGGCCGAGGCGGGCCTCACCCTGTGGATCGACCGGGCTCGCGCCAGTCTTGTCGCCTCGTTCGCGAGCGGCGTCGTGAAGGATGAAGCGGCGGTTCGAGCGGCAATCACGTCGCCCTGGTTGAACGGACAAACCGAAGGACAGATCACTCGCCTCAAGCTCGTCAGACGTCAAATGTACGGTCGCGGCAAAAATCGATTTGCTGCAGGCCAGACTGATAGGTGCTGAATGAGTAAGCTGCACCAAAATTGCGTCAGAGCCCCTTTTGGATGCCGATAGGGGGTCCCAGTCGAACGCCGATTGACAGCGCTGGCGTCGTCGTAGATCTCTTCGCGGATCACGCGCAGCGTCACCTCGTGCAGATACACTTGCAGCGCACCCTCCAGCTCGGTGAACTCCGGCAACAGCACTCGATCGACGAAGCCTCGTGATGCACGGACCATCACCGTGTTGCGTCGCTGCCGGCGATAACGAAACGGCCGCAGCCCATATCGGCGGCAAAGCGCCAGAAAAAGGTGCCGAGACCATTGGTCGGGAAGTGAGAATTGCTGTTCGATCGGTGGATCGTGGCGAGCGAGTTCCTCGACCCGAGCCCGCACCCGCTGCAGCGCGGCTTCCGCCGCAAAGCGCTCACCAGCAGTTCCGGCACCTGCGAACAACGCCTCGATCTTCCGAAGCTTCTCGCGCAGATGCGACTCGCTGGTCATTCTGATCCCCGTTGCCCGCTCCGAACCGGGGGTCACCCCATCACCGCGCGCCGGCGGCGTCAATCATCCCGACCGCGCTATCCAGAGCATTCCGCGCAAGTCAAGCCCGGGCACCGGTGATCCTATCGTGACGCTCACCCTGTATCGAGCAGCTGCGGATCGGGTCTCACCAGCTTCGTGGTGCTCACGCCTGTATTCGGGTCAACGGCCATTCGGTAGTCTCGTTTAGCAGCTCTCGCAGGCGCTCGATGCGAGCGAACCGGAATGGATGGACGGTTTGATCATCGGGCCAGGCCCCTCGGATCGAATGCGAACAATCGGATGATGAGAACGACGAGCGGGCGACGGGTGACGTTCATGAGTCGAGCTGTCGGTTCTCCGCCGAATGCCAGTCCGCGCCGCGGAGGCGAATCATCTCCCGACGGGAACGCCGGATGAAGATGCGCTCAACGCAAAAGCCGGCTGTCACTGAAGCCGCCAGCGCAAGGCCACAGACCATATAGTCATTCATGAAATTCCAAAACATGTTGCAGCCGGCAACTCCTACAAAGGTAAGTGCCATGACCGTATTGCGAAATGCCTTAACCATGTTGCCCCCCAGTCAGTGGGAACTTTACCATTGCAACCATGACGATTAGCAGCGTTTGACCCTTCTTAGGCGCCGTCTTTCTGCTCGATCAGCTTGGGTCCGCCGCGCTGTCGACGCCCGTGGGTTCCCCATTGGTCGGCGCAGCTCATCGATCGAGCCCGGCGTCGGCGTGATCCACCTGGGCGCGTCGCTCCATGCCCGCCTCTATCGCTTCCAGCCTGGCCTATTCCGGGTGGCGACAGCACAAGCGAGAACCGGCGTTCCTCACTGGCACAAAAGCTTGTCGAGTTTCGGATCGCTCTTCCCGCTTAAGAAGGCACCCGAACGAAGGGCAGTGATAGCGACGCCGGCATGAAATGACGGCGGGACCGAGGGCGAGTGCCTCCGGCGAGCGACTCATGATCGAGCGAGGGATCGAAGCCGCACGGCGTGCGCCGTTGAGGCGTGGAGAAGAAGGGAGTGTTCGAAAGAATGGAGCCTGCTGGTTATGGCTCTTACTTGCCCGGCTTACCGGTGTCGGAAACGACTGAAACTCCGAAAGGAGAACGGGACCAAAGCATGCCGGGAAACGTCTCGAAATCGGGCGCCGCAGCCCGGTGGAGAGCACAGAGTAAGGTGTGCATGGTGAAAGCTGTATTGCCTGAATCCCAGTTTCCAGTTGCCAAAGGGCTGGCCGTAGCGAACGCGGCTGACACGCTATGCCACGCGGGGCAGACCGCACCGGCCAGTGCGATCTGCCACCAGTCCGCGTGGGACGACCACCATCGGTGGGTCAAGGAGACGAATGGGACACCTAAACACACCGCAACTTCCTGCACACGCAACTACGGGATCGCCTGCAGCAGGCTCTTTCGAGGACCTGTATGGCGACGGAGCCGTCATAGTACCCAAACGCCCGGCGTAATGGCCAGGACAGCCGCCGCGAGGTGGACGATCATGCGTATAAGGCCGGGTGACCGGACCGAAAGCGCCTCCGATCGGGGGAAGGACGATGCCGCCAACAACGGCATTTGCAGTATGCGTAGAAGAGATTCTTCGACGGAGAGGTTCTGCTGATGCAGGCCGCTACCATCCAGAGAAGAATTGAATCACTGCCGACTTTGTCGCGGTCGGGTAAGCGCGTAAATGGCCTTCACCGCCTGATGAGATCTCCGCATCTCTTCGAGTGGGCCTACGAAAAGGTCTCCCGCAACAAGGGAGCCCTGACGCCGGGTGTAGATGGTAAGACCTTCGACGGCATGTCGCTGGCGAAGCTCGCCGATGTCGCCAGGCGCGTAGCAGACGGCACTTATCGCTTCCGGCCAGTCCAGCGGGTCTATATCCCAAAGGACAACGGCAAAACACGACCGCTGGGTATCCCAACGGTGGAAGACCGGCTCGTTCAGGAGGCGGTCAGGATTCTGCTCGAAGCGATCTACGAACCTGTGTTCCTCGATGAGTCGCATGGGTTCCGCCCGAGACGATCCTGTCATACCGCACTCAAGTCCATCAAGAAGACCTGGACGGGCTGCAAGTGGTTGGTCGAAGTGGATGTGCGTGGGTTCTTCGACAACATCGACCATGACATTCTGCTTGGGCTTCTAAAGAAGCGGATCGATGACGATAGGTTCATCGCTCTGATCGAAGGAATGCTCAAGGCAGGTTACATGGAAGATTGGGTCTACGGACGCACTTACAGTGGCACGCCACAGGGCGGGATTGTCTCGCCCCTGCTCGCCAACATCTATCTGCACGAGCTGGACCAGCACATGCAGACGATGAAGACGGGCTTCGACAAAGGCCGCGACCGACGTCCATTCCCGCGCTATGCGGCGCTGGAACGGCGCGTCCTCAGTCTCCGCCGGAAAATTGAACGGCTCCGCGCCGACGGCGCGGATCGGGCCGAGATCGACGCTGCAGTCGCGGAGATCAAAGCCATCAACAAGGAGAGACGGAAAGTGCCCTCCGTCGATCCGATGGACCCTAACTTCAAGAGGCTCCGCTACTGCCGCTACGCCGACGACTTCCTCATCGGCGTAATCGGGAGCAAGCGGGAAGCGTGTGAGATCATGGATTGTGTCGAACAATTCCTGACGCAGACATTGAAGCTCACGGTGTCGCCCGAGAAAAGTGGGGTCTATGCCGCTTCAAAGGGAGTGACCTTCCTCAGTTATCGCATCTCGACATACACATCCTACGGGGCTGGACGCAAATCCAACCGCACGGGACCGGACGGACGGACATGGCGCGTGGTACGCCGGCCGACCACCGGGAATGTCAGCCTGCGAGTGCCGGGAAGGAGGTTACCGCGTTCTGCAAGCGACACGGCTATGGCGATCTCGCCAGAAAAACTGGCCGTCCTCGCGAGCAGTTCCTGGCCACCAGCGATGTCGCAACCGTCCTCGCCTATAACTCAGAGTTCCGTGGTTTTGCGAACTACCATTCGTTTGCTGATGACTTCAAGGGCGCCTTTGGACTGTTGGAGCTTGTTGTGTTCCGCAGCCTTGTGAAGACGCTGGCGATGCGACATCGAACGACGAGAGCGAGAACCATGGCACGTCTGTGGAAGGGTACGGACTACGAGGTCAGCTCCGTGGTCCGTGGTAAGCTTCGCAGCATCAAGCTGTGGAGACTGAAGCATCTGACCCAAACCTACTGGACGAGTCCCGTTGTCGACAACGTCACGGCAGGTGCGTGGTGGGTCAAAAGCCCAAATGATCTGGTCGATCGGCTCAACGCTCGCAGATGCGAAGCGTGCGGCGATACGAGGGGACGATTTGAGATGCATCACCTCCGCCGCGTAGGAGACCTGCAAAGCGGATCGCTGACGGCTTGGAAACGGTCCGGTTGGCGACGCAAGACCATCGTCCTGTGTCCGTCATGCCGTGTAACCGTGTCCGGTCGAGAGCATGCGCGTATGGAAAGCCGTGTGCATTGAAAAGTGCCCGCACGGTTTGGGGGGAGGCGTAGGGACATCCTCGTCGAGGTGTCCCGCGCCTACCCTACCGAGACGCTACGCGGCTCGATTCATATGTGGGCGGAACCGACTTGCAAGAATTGGCTCTGGCAGCATGCTCGGATCGCTTGCGCTCATATGTCCGGCCTGTTTTCGGGTCTTGCCACCACCGCCCAAGATGGGCTTCGCGGACAGTGAGATTCAAACACGAGAGCGGCATTTTCTGCCGGTAAACCGAGCGGAGCATTTCACTGACCGGCTTGCGCCGAACGTACCACCTCTTCCCGTCCTGCAAGTTCCGCCCCCAGCGTCAGACCTGCCGGTCTGGCGCCAAGCTCTGCATTTCGTTCAAGTCTATGTCGGCATCGGTATGAAGCTGCTTGCAGGCCGGTATCGCTCGCCGCCGACTATCAGTTTCCAGGCGATCCGCGCCAGCTTATTTGCCAACGCTATGGCCACCAGCTTCGGCGGCTTGCGTGCGATAATATCTTTCAGCCAGGGCCAAAAGCGACTTTCCCGTCGGCGCATATCTGCGATCACAGCCGTCGCGCCAGCCACCAAGACGGTTCGCAACATTCCGTCGCCGGCGAGTGTAATCACCCCGAGCCGGTTCTTTCCGGCCGTGAGCATAGCGACCCGAAGGGGCACGCGGGTCCGAGTGCAGCGACGAGACCGGTTCAAGAGTGGCACCCGGGAAGATCGCCGATAGGCGACCCCTTTTCCCGCCCCGGCGAGGAGCTCCGCATTCTTCGCGCGAGGGATCAACGCCGCATGGCTGAGACGCTAAAGCGGCTCGGTTCACGCGAGCCCGATGCGGCGGCGCCGCACGCGCAAGCGGAAGAACCCGCTCGTCGGAAGACCTAGATTTCCTCGCGCGCATTGGTCTGCGCGTCATAGATCCTGATCTGAAGCATGGGAAAACGCTTCTTGAGTTCCTCTGCACCAGCCCTGGCGCCGTCTCGGGTCGTAAATTCACACTTCAGTTGACCGTCCACCTCAAGCGCATAAGCAGAGGCGGGCGATTGTCCTGTGGCTGCAACCATCTTATTCCCATAGTACGTTGGTAGGACGATTGGGAATGATGGGTAGTACGCATCCGGCCAGCACCCCGGGCATGCGCGCCGGTCTGCCGCGCTCAGGCAGCAGTCGCTTTAGACTGATGGGTCGCCTTCCAATTCCACGGGAGCAGGTCGACAACTCGGTTGACGGGGTGATCTGGAAGCCTGGCTAACACGTCGGCGAGCCAGGCTTGTGGATCAACGTCGTTCATCTTGCAGGTTTCGATCAGGGTATAGACGGCGGCGGCACGATTGGCGCCAGCATCTGAACCGGCGAAGGTCCAATTTCGTCTTCCGACAGCCACACCGCGTAACGCTCGTTCGGCAGCATTGTTCGAGAGGCAGACGCGGCCATCGTCCAGGAAGCGGGTGAACGCCGCCCAGCGGTTGAGCAGGTAGTTGATCGCCTTTGCAGCATCATTGCCTGATGAGAGCAAGGTTCGCTGCTGGCGCATCCAGATTTCGAGATCGGCGACGATCGGCCTCGACTGATCACGACGTACCGCAAGCCGCTGTTCCGGCGTTTTGCCGTTGATGGTGCGCTCGATCTCGAACAGGATATCGATGCGTCGCACGGCCTCGCTGGCAATCGGCGCCTCTCCAGATTTCGCCAGATCAAAGAACTTTCTGCGGCCGTGGCTCCAACAGGCCGCTTCAAGGATCGGAGCCGGCCTTCTACGGGCCTTGTAGAGCTGGTTATATCCATCAAAGGCGTCGGCCTGCATGAGGCCCACATAGCCGGCAAGATGGCTTTGCGGATGTTCTCCAGCCCGATTGCGTGAGTAGTAGAACAGGGCCGCCGGCGGATCCGTGCCACCAAACGGCCGGTCATCGCGAACATAGGTCCAGATCCGGCCGGTAACCGTCTTAAGCTTGGCCAGCACCGGCACCGTCGGGTGAGTAGGCCGGAGGGATTTCACCTCCAGCCTCTCGCAGAACCGGGCGTGAGACTCTCGCCTCACCCGGCTCCCATCAGGCAAGCTTGCCGCC
>NZ_JADPKL010000124.1:0-4800 GCF_023073935.1 Bradyrhizobium sp. 147
CGCAGAAGAGCTCATAGATGTCACGGCACCAATATGGATGCATCGTCCCGGATGATCCAAGAGTTGCGTAGACTGCTTGAGATTTTCCAACCACCGGACACTTTCCTTTTTCTCGATGGGAATCCGGGTCGGATTGATCTTCTTTTTAAGCGCTGCCGTCCCCTTGAATTTCTTCCGGGTCCAGAACTTAACGGCCGCCAACCCCAGCGGCACCCCCTCGATTGTGACCGCAAGGCTCGATGCATCAGGAACTCGCATCCACTAGTCTCTCGATCAATCCAACATTCACCCTCCAAGGATCGCAACCGGCCTTTTGCCGATCGATCCCTTAATGTCAGCCCCATAGAGCACCCCCTCGCGAATCAGATGCTCAGCAAGGAATCACAAGTGATTCTTTCGACTCAACATTTCGCCGATCAGCAAATCAGGCCGAGTGGTCAACGTTATGGGTAATTGAAAGCCGGTGAGGGCCGCCTTGCTGAATGAGGCGTATTGTTGGGAACTGTCCTTATGGATAGTGATAGGCGCAGCGCCCAGGTCGAACGGCTTGAGGTGGTGAACACGGGCCGTCGGCGGCGCTGGTCCGAGGATGAGAAGCCTCAAGATCGTTCTTGAGAGCTTACGGGGCGCCGCGCCAGGTCGCGGCCACAGCGCGGCGGTATGGCGTTTCGCGCTCATTGCTGCTGCGATGGCGACGGTCGTTTCGGCCCGAGCCGAAGGATGCCGCCCACCAACCTGGCTTCGTACCGGCGATGGTGGTCGCGGAAGCAGGTCCGACGCCCCGTCCAGTCGCGCCGGCCAGCAGCGGCGGGTCGATCGAGATCGAGTTTACGGCCGGGGCTCGGATGCGGATCACGGGCACGGTCGATGCGGCGACGCTGAAGGCCGCGGTGGCGGCACTGACAGATGGACGCCTACGGTGATCCCGATTGCGTCGGGCGTGCGGGTGTGGATTGCGACCGGCCACACCGATATGCGCCGCGGCATGAACTCGCTGGGCTTGCTGGTGCAGGAAGCCTTCAAGCGAGACCCGCACGGCGGCGACCTCTATGTGTTCCGTGGCAGGAGCGGCAAGCTGATCAAGATCCTTTGGCACGATGGACTGGGCATGTCGCTCTACACCAAGCGGCTGGAGCGTGGCCGCTTTCTGTGGCCGTCGTCGGCTGATGGCGTGGTGACAATCACCCCTGCCCAGCTTGGCTACCTGCTGGGGGGCATCGACTGGCGGATGCCGCAACAGACCTGGCGACCGCAGGCGGCTGGCTGATCGCTGGGATTTGAACCGGTGACAGGATCAGCGGTTCGGACAGAGATCGAATCTTGTGATTCTCTGGTCGGCGATGAGCGCCGATGATTCTCTTCCCGACGATGTGACCACGCTGCAGGCGATGCTGCGCGCCGAGCGAGGGGCCCGGTTGGCCGCGGAAGCGGAAGCCCAGGCGGGGACATGCTGATCGAGAAGCTCAAGCTCACGATCAAGAAGCTCCGGCACGAGCAGTTCGGACAATCCTCCGAGCGAGGCGCATTGCTGGACCAGCTCGAGCTACAGCTCGCCGACCTGGAGGAGAACGCGGCTCAAGCTGAGACCGCGGCGCAGATAGCAGCCGAGAAAAATTGCGGTGCCATCGTTCGAGCGCCGCAAGCCAGCCCGCCGGCCGCTGCCGGAGCATTTGCCGCGGGAGCGCATTGTCTATCCCGTGCCGGCTTCCTGCCCATGCTGCGGCGACAGTCGATTGCGCAAGATTGGCGAGGACGTAACCGAGACGCTGGAGCTCGTTCCGCGCCAGTGGAAGGTGATCCAGCACGTGCGCGAGAAGCTCGTCTGCCGGGCCTGCGAAGCGATCACTCAACCGCCGGCCCCCTGGCATCCGATTGCGCGCGGGCGTGCAGGGTCTAAGCTACTGGCCCATGTCCTGTTCGCCAAGTACGGCCTGCACCTGCCGCTTCATCGTCAGAACGACATCTACCAGCGTGAAGGCATCGACCTCGACGTATCGACGCTCGCGGACTGGGTAGGTGCCTCCGCGGCAACCCTGATGCCTCTGGTCGATGCGATCCGGAGCCACGTCTTCGCGGCCGAGCGCATCCACGCGGATGACACCACGGTGCCGGTCCTGGCCAAGGGCAAGACCCGGACTGGCCGGCTCTGGACCTATGTGCACGACGACCGTCCGTTTGCCGGCCCAGATCCGCCGGCTGTGTTCTTCTACTCGCCCGACCGTGGCGGCGCGCATCCAGAGCAGCATCTGGCGGGCTATGCCGGACTGATGCAGGTCGACGCCTACGCCCGCTTCGGCAGGCTCTACGAAGCCAATCGCAAGGGCGGCCCGATCATCGAGGCCGCGTGCTGGGCGCACGGCAGGCGCAAGTTCTTTGATCTCGCGCGGCTCAGCAAGGCGCCGATCGCGGCCGAGGCGGTCAAGCGCGTCGTTGTCCTGTTCGCCATTGAGCGCGAGATCAACGGTCTTGCTGCGCAGGAACGCCTGCGTGTGCGCCAGGAGCGTAGCCAGCCCCCTGATCGTCGAGCTGGAGGCGTGGTTGCGCGAGCAGCGCGCCAAGCTCTCCAGGAACAACGACACGACCAAAGCGATCAATTACTGCCTCAGCCGCTGGGATGCATTTAGCCGCTTCCTTGATAACGGACGGCTTTGCATGTCGACGGATGGTGTTGAGAAGCCCTGCCGTCAGTTCAAGGCCACTTTTTTTGGCTTCTCCTTCCAGGCCGCCACCATCCGCTCGTACGCCTGCTCGACGCGTGCGACGTAGCCAGCTTCCCGCTCACGCAGTTCCTTGATCCAGTAGTCCCGACCCGGGCCAGCCTTGCCATAGGCACGAGGCGCTCCAGCCTTGAGTTCCACCTTCCGGAGTTTCATCGCTGTGAACGCCGGTCGTGCGTAAGCATAATCTTTCTCGGTCGTCAGGACGTGCCAGATCATCACCGCGAGCTTACGTGCCGTGGCGACGGCCGCGACTCCAGGCCCATGCTTCTTCTGCATGCGGTTGAAGAAGGCTCGCAGCGGCCCCGGCGCCGTCTTGGCCGACCAAGCCGCTTCAACCAGCATCTTGCGGGCGTCACTATTGCCCTGTTTCGAGATACGACCATGCCTTGCCGGATGCTCTCCCGATTGCCGAACTCGAGGGGTCAAACCGAAGTAGCTGCTGAGCTTATCCGGTGACTGAAAGCGCGCGATGTCGCCGATCGAGGCCAGCACAGTCGATGCGACGACCGAACTCACGCCGGGAATCGTCATCAGCTTGAGAGCCCGTGGATCGTCCAGAGCCTGCTGGGCCACGACTTTGTCGACCTCCGCCAGTTGCTTCGTCACGCGTTCGAGTTCCGCGATCAGACGCCGGAGCATTGCACGCTCCTCCGATGGAAGAGGCAGACTGTCCAGCCAATGCTGTCCGCGCTTGCCGAAGAGATAGCCTTTGTAGGGCGGGATGAGGTTGGCATGCAGGATAGCCTTCATGCGTCCTTTAATCCGGATGATCTGCGCCAAGACGCCAGCGCGCTCGGCCATCTGGCGCCGGCGGCTGTAGGTGTCCTCGTCAGCAACCCAGACCTCCGGCAAGAAGCCGGCAGCATGCAACTTTGCCAGGGTCCCAGCATCAACCTTGTCCGTTTTGACTCGCGCATAAGCGATCGCCCGAACGAGCCTCGGATTGGCGACCGCGACGCGCTTAACGTGCGGGCGCAGAATACGTTCGACCGCCGCGCTGTTGCCCGTCACCTCGATGACCACCTCATCCTCGAGGCTGAGTGTCTTGGCAAAGGCGACAAGCCGATCGTGGACGAGATCAACGCGGAGCTGTCGGATTATTGTTCCGTCCTCCAGGATCGCCACCTGGGCGAAGGATCGGTGGATGTCCATGCCGACGATTTGCATGCTTGGTTCTCCTTTGTCTCAGGAGCCAGTGGCTTGCACGACATCTACGGATCCGCGCTCGCAGCGCAGCCGGGCAAGTCGTAGGGGCGGCCAAGTAACAAAGCGAGCTCACAGCTCATGGTCATGGCGGCCTGCCACCGTTTCGTGCTCCAGCGCCCCTATCCCGGCTTGGATAGACTAATCCGGACGACCGGTCCCCTCCACCGGGTTTGAGCGCTGAAAACATCATGCCCTTTAACAATGGTGCTGAGCGTGAGCTACGGGCGGTCGCCGTGGGAAGAAAGAATTGGACCTTCGCGGGTTCCGATGAGGGCGGCCGTCGCGCCGCTGCGATCTACAGTCTAATCGCTACTGCCAAGCTCAACAACATTGATCCGCAAGCTTGGCTCGCCGATGTCCTAGCCCGCCTGCCGGATCACTCTGCCAAGCGCATTCACGAACTCTTCCCCTGGAACTGGCATCCGCAGAACGTCGCTCACGCTGCTTGAGCCCAATCAACTGTCCGGCAAAGATATCAAATGCATACTTTCAAACAAGATTTCAGATATGCGTCGTCTCCACGACACGCATGGTGGCGGTGAATCGCGGCCGCAGTGCGATGCCGCTTGATTCGCCGTAGTGCAGGGAGCGGATCAAAACTCAAGGTCGAGGTCTTTCGCGACCTGGCCTTTGCGACGGATGAGTCTCGTGCCGAAGTCGTCTTCGAGCGCCCAACTCCGCTAGCGCGTACTCGATAAGCTCGGTGTCGGACGATACCAAACGGAAACGACAGATCTAGCCAGGGTCTTCACCGGATGCGTAAGCATCCGGTGAAGCTTTCAATTACCCACATTTAGCCGAGGGGGCTGAGGGAGCGCACCAACTATTGCATCGCAGGAATCGACCGTGATTCCTTGTCTGGCACCGATTCGCA
>NZ_JADPKL010000129.1:0-4267 GCF_023073935.1 Bradyrhizobium sp. 147
TGCGCCGCAATCGGCCGCGCACTCGATGCCTTCACCTCAGAGGAATGCGCCAATTACCTCAAAAATTCAGGCTATCGAACCTAATGCCATCACGCTTTAGCTCGTCAAATCTAGGCGGAGGTGAGCATCGTCTCCACCACGCTTAATATCAGCTAGATACCGGCAATCCGCCGCATGCGGCTCGCCACTCCCCATTCGCAAGTTAATGCCCGGATGGCGGAGCGACGCACTACTACGCGGCAAATCGTGCCAACGCCTTGCGATCTACTTCGATGCCGAGCCCCGAACCGTCCGGCACGCGAACTATGCCACGAGTATGCTCTATCGGCTCCACAAGAATAGACTGCCGAATTGGGTACTCGGTGCGATCAAACTCCAGCATTGGCTCAAGAGGTCTGAGCGAAGGCGGCGTGTGCGACGGCAGAACGGCGAGGAGATGCAGCGACGCAGCGATCGCAATTCCGGTACCCCAGACGTGTCGGCAATAGCGGACCCCAAACGCTTCAGCCATGTCGGCAATCTTCTTGCATTCGGAAAGTCCGCCCGCGCCGCAGGTGTCAGGCTGCGCGATATCTAACGCTCGCGAGACGAAAAGGTCGCGAAAGCCAAATCGGGTAAACTCGCACTCCCCACCGGCGATAGGGATCGAGAGTGCGGCCCTTACCGTACAATAGCCGGCAAGGTCCTCCGGCGGCACCGGCTCCTCAAACCCTGTCGTGATCCTCGATCATGCGGCCCAGATGGATTGCAGCCAAGTAGCATATGCGTGATTCGCGTCCACCATCAGCATTGTACCCGGTCCGATAGCTTCGCGGACAATGCGCGTCGTGGCCGCATCCTCCTCCACGCCGAAGCCGACCTTGAGCTTCACCGCGGAGAATCCTTCAGCGACATAGCCGGCCGCCTCCCGAGCGAGAGACCGGTTCGGATCCTCCACTTTTCGCCGGAGCAGGCCAGTCGCATAAGCAACGAACTCCGTACGACCGGCGTCGCCGAGCAGCTGTCGCACAGGAACCCCGAAATACTTGCCCTTGATATCCCATAGGGCGATATCAATGCCGCTTTAAGCCTTGGATAACGACACCCTTCCGTCCATGATCGCGCAAGCCTGCATAGATCATCCGCCATAGATAGTCGGTACGCAGTGGATCCTGCCCGATAAGCCAAGGCACAACGCTCTCGACCACCGCTGCGGTTATCCGAGCTGGCCCGTAGCATTCGCGCCAGCCGACGATACCCTGGTCCGTCTGCGATCTCGACGAGCATCGCAGTGCGATTATCATACCAAGCACGTGAAGAGGCAAGAGGTTGCGACAGCGTGGCTTGAAGAATGTGAGTACGAGCGCCTGTGATGTTCATGAGCATCTCTTGTTCTACTAGTATCTCTAGATTGATGAGGTCGGTACTTCACGACAACAGGGCGGCTCACCATTCATGCCTTGGGCAGAGCTAGCCTCCTCGCCAGCAAGTGGAGACGCCCGACGAGAAGCACTGCATATCCGGCCGCCCCGATTGACAAGCCAACGCAAACACCGGTAGCGCCCAGGCCGATCCTGAAGCCAAGCAGATAGCTGAGGGAAACGCGATAATCCAATATGCACTCCCGGCAAATAGAAGGGGCACTCGGGTGTCCTTCATGCCTCGCAAACTGCTCGACGCGATGGTATACACTGCAGCAGAGATAAAGCCGGTTCCGCCGATCAAAGAAGGTCTGCAGCGAGTCCGATCGTTGCATCGGCATCATCGACCAATTCGCCAAGGCGACCTGATTGGCAGCAAGTGCTTTGGTGCTGATCAAGCCCATCAGGAGCGCAGCGGCAGACGAGATTCCACTCTCCAACAAAAGAGACATGGAGATCGGAATTCCGATCACAATCAATTGCCGCATCAACGGCCAATCCAAACGCCAGAGCTGTGCAAGCGCGCGATAGCCCCGAAATGATGGGGCCATTGTGACGAACCACAAAGCAGCCAAAAACGACGAAATGTTCACTACTGTCGTCGCGAGACCAATCCCGAACAACTCAAGTCGCGGCAGGCCCAAATTCCCGTACGTCAAGAGATAAACCAACAAGCCGTTCAGGGGGATACCCGCTAGCGTAATCCACAAGACCGGCGCCTGCCGATTCACCGCACTCATGAAAGTACGAATTCCGGAGAATAATAACAAAGGTGGCACGCTCCAGGCCACTCCGGACAGATACTGGTGCGCGAGCAGCGCCGCGCCCGGCGCCTGACCAAATGCCAGCAGTATGTGCTCGCCGCGCAGTTGAAAGGTCATTATCGGAAGCGATAACAGCAGCCCCGTCCACAGCCTCATGCGGAGTGAGCGTCTTAACAGACTTAGATTATTCGCTCCAAACGCCTGCGCCGCAAAAGATGCGCTCGCCAAGATTAGGCCCATCCCGAAGGTGACGCTTAATCCAATATATCCTGCCGGCGAGAGCTGCCGCGGCGGTCGCCTCGGCACCCATGCGACCGATGAAGGCGAGATCCGTCGCGAGCATCGCGACCTGCCCAAGGTTGGTCAGCACTATTGGCAACGCAAGCTTCGCAATTTCGCTAAGCTCGGCCCTGAAGTCATTCGCGGCCGACCGTCTCGCGACTCTGTCTCCGGGAAGCAACGCCGATCTTGTTTTGGATGCCTTTTCCTGCAACTCATACTGCCCGCTTTCGTCTCCGGCGGACTTTGCGGAGGATCTCCCTACCGTCCTGAATTCGTGATAACCCGCAATAACGACTTTCGCGATCGCGAGCCGCATCATCCGGTTGGCTCTGCTACTAAGCTATCGCGCCATACA
The DNA here is from genome assembly GCF_023073935.1 of Bradyrhizobium sp. 147. NCBI lineage: Bacteria > Pseudomonadati > Pseudomonadota > Alphaproteobacteria > Hyphomicrobiales > Nitrobacteraceae > Bradyrhizobium > Bradyrhizobium sp. 147. Next base: position 2,802 of record NZ_JADPKL010000129.1, read on the forward strand.
TCAGCCACCGGTGAGAACAATTGTTTCCGTTCCATAAGCTATGCCAGTTTTCCCGGCCGCTTAGGCACGCAAGAAGCTCGCTTGACAGCTGGTAGAGTCGATCTCCGGAATCCTGCCGTGAGCGCCGTCGCGACCGGACTCCCGGGCAACAGGCTTACAAAGTCCTAAGCTAGCGCGAAGTCGCGTGTACACTGAAGCATTGGCATCACACGCATTGTGAGAGGCTATGGTCTTGAGAGTCATTTCTACAACTCCTTAAGCAAACGGTGTGCTTGATAGACTCTCCTCTTCAAGAGGTCGTGCCAATTAGGAGAGCTGGTTTGTATAGCTCAATTTGAATTAACCGATGTGTCGTTAAACCGACAGCACGTCGGAGATCTGACGCGAGATCACGATGCGGCTTCATCTCAAGGCCACGCTCGACGTAGAGGTGCGAACCACACTCATCCGGCTGCTAAATCATTTTGGTAATGTTTGAAACGATCGATCAGACAACTTGTCGGCCCAAACAGCCGCGATGCATGAGGGCAGTCCTGAACCGACAAGCGCAGTACGCGTGGCCGGAGAACACATCATTTTTGCGTCACATCGACAAGGCATTGTAGCTTGGCTTTTCGAACACCGCAGCGTGAGCTTGTGCGCTTGAGAAGAGGTCGGGAAGCTAACGAGCCTGCACCAGGTTACCCTGTTTCCGCGATTCTCGGCGCTCGGAGATGTGTTTGGGAGTGGCGGCGATCTGCGGCGTCCCTGGAGTTGCCGGATTCTGGGGTTTGGTCCCGGTATGTATGTGCTAGCGCGACCTTGACGAGTTTGGCTGCCACCCCCGCGTCTGCGGATGTATCGCAGATGTATTCGTAAGTTTTGAGGCCCGTCAGGGCCGGAGCCGCCGAGCCCAGTTGTTGTCTAGTTGTCCGTGAACAAGCCTCCAAGCACTTGATTGGGAGTCTGTTTTCCGGTTGCGGCGGCATTTGAGATTGCAGGGGGATTGAGGCTTCACAGCCCAAAACCCTGCAATTTCGATTTTGGATTTCCCTGCCGCTGCGAACCGTGATTCTGTGCTGCATCGGAGGGACCGATGCGACCAAAGAAGCACAGGACGACAGGCTCGAACGATCTGTTCCGGTCCCGGCTGGACCAGATCATCAACGTGGTGGCGCACGCGAGCGGTGCGTTGCGCAGCCAGGACCTCAAGCGGGTCACGGTCGACACGACCGTCCAACCGAAGGCCATCAGCTTTCCGACCGACGCCAAGCTGCTGCATGCAGCGATCCGCGGGTTGAACCGCCTGGCGAGGAAGCACGGGGTCAGGCTCCGGCAATCCTATGTTCGCGTGGCCAAAAGCGCGGCAATGATGGCGGGCCGCTACGCTCATGCCAAACAATTCAACCGGCATCAGCGACAGCTGCGCCTTCTGCGCAGCCGGCCGGGCCGGATCATCCGCGACATTCGCCGCAAGACCGAGGCCC
>NZ_JADPKL010000044.1:0-4055 GCF_023073935.1 Bradyrhizobium sp. 147
GGTATCGGACTTAACGACGCCGCAATTGCTGCGCATCTGGGCCACAATCAGGCCGCGAATGCCGGCAAGGCGGCGATTGCAGAAAGTGCATGACATGAATATCGTAGCCGAACACAAGATTTCGGGCCAACCGATCGACAACAAGGCTCCCAAGCGTCCGGTCCGACCGGTGCTGTGGTTCATCATCGTCGGCGCGCTTCTCGCCGCGCTCGTCGGTGGCCTCGTCTGGTTCAATTACTTCCGCGGCCAGATGATCAAGCAGTTCTTCGCCAACAACAAGCCGCCGCCGACCGCGGTGAGCGCGGCCGAGGCGAAGTCGGAGGTGGTGCCGAACCTGCTCACTGCGGTCGGCAGCCTTGTCGCCGTGCATCAGGTCGACGTCAGCGCCGATGTCAATGGCCGCGTCACCGAGATCAAGTTCGAGCCCGGTACGCGTGTCGAAGCCGGCACGCCGCTGGTGCAGCTGTTCGACGCACCGGAGCAGGGCGATCTCGCCAATTACAAGGCGCAGGCGACCGTCGCGCAGCTGTCGCTCGACCGCGCCAAGCAGCTGGCCTCGCGCCAGTTCGGCCCGCAGGCGACCGTCGATCAGGCTCAGGCCGCCTACGACCAGGCGCAGGCCGGCATCGCGAAGACCGAGGCGCTGATTTCGCAGAAACTGGTCCGCGCGCCGTTCTCCGGCGACCTTGGCATGCGCAAGGTCGAGGTCGGACAATATCTGACGGCCGGCACGGCGATCGTCTCGCTGACCGATTTGTCCGAGCTGTGGGCCAACTTCACGGTGACGGAAAAGGATTCTGGCAGCCTGAAGGTCGGCCAGACTGTCCGGCTCAGGGTGGATGCCTATCCGGGCCGCACCTTCGAGGGCAAGATCACCACGATCGAGCCGCAGATCGCGACCGATACCCGCAACATCCGCGTGCAGGCGACCATCGCCAATCCGGAGAAGATCCTGAAGCCCGGCATGTTCGTCACCACCACCGTGGTGCTGCCGGAGAAGCCGGCCGTGATCACCGTTCCGGAGACAGCGGTCGACTACACGCTGTACGGCGACTCGGTGTTCGTGATCACCGAGAAAAAGGAAGAGGACGGGAAGACCAGTCTCTCTGCGGTACGCACCTTCGTGCAGACCGGCAACAGGGTCGAAGGTCGCGTCGAGATCGTCAAGGGTCTGAAGCCGGGCGACAAGGTCGTTGCCGTCGGCCAGCTCAAGCTGCAATCGGGTGCACCGGTGTCGATCTCGACCGACCCGCCCCCGGCAATCCCGGCGCAGCCGCCGCGCTACTGACCCATTACATTCGCGTGATCCGGCTCGGCCGGATCACGCTCTTGAGAGATAGAAATCGAGACGCCGCGATGGCCTTTACCGACATTTTCATCAAGCGACCGGTCCTGTCGGTCGTCGTCAGCCTGCTGATCCTGCTGATAGGCCTGCGTGCGGCGATGGTGCTGCCGATCCGGCAGTATCCGAAGCTGTCGAACACCGTCATCAACATCACGACCGTGTATCCCGGCGCATCCGCGGACCTGATCCAGGGCTTCATCACGACGCCGATCGAACAGGCGGTCGCTTCCGCCGAGGGCGTCGACTACATCACCTCGTCCTCGGTCCTCGGCACCTCGACGATCCAGGTCTACATCAAGCTGAACTTCGATCCGAACCAGGCGCTCACCGAAGTGCTGGCCAAGACGAACTCGGTCAAATATCTGATCCCGAAGGAATCCAACGACCCGATCGTCACCAAGACCACGGGTCAAACCACGGCCGTGATGTATCTCGGCTTCTCGTCCGAGGAGCTATCAGGCTCGGCGATCTCGGATTATCTGACGCGCGTGGTGCAGCCGGTGCTGTCGACGGTCGATGGCGTGGCCTCGGCCGACATTTTGGGCGGCCAGACCTTTGCGATGCGGCTGTGGCTTGATCCCGTGAAGATGGCCGGCCGCAACGTGTCGCCGGCGGACGTTGCGGCGGCGATCCAGGCCAACAACTTCCAGTCCGCGGCGGGCCAGACCAAGGGCTATCTCATCGTCTCGAACGTCTCGACCAATACGGGCCTGACCGACGTCAACCAGTTCAAGAAGATGATCGTCAAGGCCAAGGACGGCGGTTTCGTGCGGATGGAGGACATCGCCACCGTCGAGCTTGCGGCCCAAAGCACGGACGCGAGCGTTGCCTTCAACGGCGAGCATGCGATCTTCATCGGCGTGCAGGCAACGCCGCAGGGCAACCCGCTGACGCTGGTCAAGGGCGTGCGCGCGCTGTTCCCCGAGCTCGAACGCAATCTGCCGCCCTCGATGAAGATGAAGGTCGCCTACGACTCGACCAAGTTCATCCAATCCTCGATCGACGAGGTGGAGAAGACGCTGGGCGAAGCCGTGATCATCGTGATCGTGGTGATCTTCCTGTTCCTCGCCTCGCTGCGCTCGGTCATCATTCCCGTCGTCACCATCCCGCTGTCGATGATCGGCGTCTGCACCCTGATGCTGGCGCTCGGCTTCAGCTTCAACCTCCTGACCCTGCTCGCGATGGTGCTCGCGATCGGCCTCGTGGTCGACGACGCCATTGTCGTGGTGGAGAACATCCACCGCCATCTGGAGGAGGGCAAGACGCCGGTACAGGCGTCGCTGCAAGGCGCGCGCGAAATCGTCGGCCCGGTCATCTCGATGACCATCACGTTAGCGGCCGTGTACGCGCCGATCGGCTTCCTTGGCGGTCTGACCGGTTCGCTGTTTCGCGAATTCGCGTTCACGCTGGCGGGCTCGGTGATCGTGTCGGGCGTAGTCGCGCTGACGCTGTCGCCGATGATGTGCTCGGTGCTGCTGAAGAACACCGAAGAAGGCCGGTTCTCCAAGCTTGTGAACCGGGTGTTCGGCGCCATCACGCGGTGGTACGGGCGCAAGCTGGACCGGTCGTTGGATTATAAGGCGATCACCGGCCTGTTCGCGGTGACGATCCTCGGGTTGGTCGGCTTCCTCTACATGCACACCTCGAAGGAGCTGGCGCCCGAGGAAGACCAGGGCATCGTGTTTGCGGTGACCAAAGCGCCGAAATACGCCAACATCGACTATGTCGATTTTTATGGCGAGAAGCTCGACAAGGAATTCCAGAAATTCCCCGAAACCGATCTGCGTTTCGTGCTGAACGGCATCAACGGCCCGCAGGGCGGTATCGCCGGCATGCTCCTGAAGCCTTGGGACGAGCGCAAACGGTCGTCGATCCAGCTCAAGCCGCTGGTGCAGGCCGAGCTCTCCAAGATCGAGGGCGTGCAGGCCTTCGCATTCAACCTGCCGCCGCTGCCGGGCGGGCCGGGCGGTCTGCCGATCCAGATGGTGATCAACTCCACCGCCGGATTCCAGACGGTCTATGAGCAGATGGAGAAGCTGAAGGACGCCGCACGCAAGAGCGGCATGTTCATCGTCTCCGACAGCGATCTTGCCTACAATCAGCCGAACGTGAAGGTCACGATCGATCGCACCAAGGCGCAGGACCTCGGCGTCAACATGCAGAACCTCGGCTCTACGCTCGCGGTGCTGCTCGGCGGCAACTACATCAACCGCTTCAACCTCGAAGGCCGCTCCTACCAGGTGATCCCGCAGGTGCCGCGCGGCAAGCGTCTGTCGCCGGAATCGCTCGGCGGCTACTATGTGACGACCAACACCGGCCAGCAGCTCCCGCTGTCGACGGTGGTATCGATCGAGACCAAGACCGACCCGAACTCGCTGACCCACTACAACCAGCTCAATTCGGCGACGTTCTCGGCCGTGCCGATGCCCGGCGTGACCGTTGGTGCGGCAGTCGATTTCCTCGAAGGCGAGGCCAAGAAGCTGCCGCAAGGCTTCAGCCACGATTATCTGGCGGACAGCAGGCAGTATGTTCAAGAAGGTAACCAGCTCGCGATCACCTTCGGCTTCGCGCTGATCATCATCTTCCTGGTGCTGGCGGCGCAGTTCGAGAGCTTGCGCGACCCGCTGGTGATCATGATCTCGGTGCCGATGGCGATTGTCGGCGCGCTGATCCCGCTGTTCTTCGGCGTGGCGACGATGAACATCTACAC
>NZ_JADPKL010000003.1:0-3990 GCF_023073935.1 Bradyrhizobium sp. 147
CTCCGCATCCGACCCCCTCCATGCTCTGGGAGTCGTCTTCAGAATCTCTCTTGCTCTCCAATGCAATAGGCCAGAGAAATCCATATGCGATTCCCCTGCGCAAGCGGGGGAGGGAGCGCACCTCGTTCGTGGCTGAGCTCCTCCGCCCAACTTTAGGACATCAGGCCAGCGTTCCTTAACCCGTTATTTACCGTAACAGGAAAAAGTCGGTTTTCGAGGCAGACGACCCGCGCCAAATTCGGTTGTGTTTGCAACCGGCACGCGAGGGAAGGCTGGAGGCGCCGGGTGGGGCGCCGGAGTCGGAACCGGACAGAGTCATGAATTCGCGCGTATCGTGGAGTGTTGACGGCATCGATCCATCCGTCCGGGAGCGGGCCGAAGCTGCTGCGCGCAGAGCCGGCATGTCACTCAACGATTGGCTGAACTCCACGCTCGGCGAGACTGCCGCGCCGAACTTTCGCGCACCTTACGAGCAGCGTTCGCAGCACATTCCGCAAGGACCGAGCCAGCCGCACGGACCGAGCCAGGAAAGCCGCGAAGTCGCCGACATCCACCAGCGGCTCGACGCGATCACCCAGCAGATCGAACGGATTTCAAAACCCGCCCAGCGCCAGGACCCTTCGCGCCAGGACCCTTCGCGGCAGGACATCTCGCGCGAGCAGGGCGTCGCGCGCCAGCTCAATGATGCGATCTCGCGGCTCGATGCACGGCTGTCGCAAATCTCGAAGCCGCAGCAGCAGCCTCAGACCCAGCGGCCGCCACCGTCACCGGTCGAGACGCGCCAGCGCCATGCCGATGCGGTCGAGCGCGCGGCAGCCCAGGTCTATCGCAGCTCGCCTCCCCTGAGCCCGGCGTCGTTCGACGTCGCGGTCGCCGAGATCACGGCGCGGCAGAGCGAGCTCGATGGCTTTGCACCGCGGCCAATGCCGCCGCGCGCCGCGCCGCCGATCGCGCCGATGGCGGCGCCACCCGCCCCCGCCTACGCGCCGCCGCCGCAACCGTCGGGGCCGGATTTCTCCTCGCTCGAGCGCCATCTGCTCAAGATCACGAGCCAGATCGAGTCGCTCCAGCGCCCCGACAATACCGAGCAGGCGATCACCGCCTTCCGCAGCGAGCTTGCCGAGATCCGTCACGCCATCACCGAGGCGATGCCGCGGCGCGCGATCGAATCGATCGAGAACGAGATCCGCTCGCTGCACCGTCGCATCGACGAGACCCGCTCCAACGGCACCGACGGCCAGGTCCTATCAGGCATCGAGCGCGCGCTGTCCGACATCAAGCAGGTGCTGCGCACGCTGACGCCGGCCGAGCAACTCACCGGCTATGACGAGGCGATCCGCAATCTCGGCGCCAAGCTCGATCTGATCCTGCGCGCCAATGACGATCCCTCGACAGTGCGCCAGCTCGAAGACGCGATCTCGGCGCTGCGCAGCATCGTCTCCAACGTGGCCTCCAACGAAGCGCTGGCGCGTTTGTCCGAAGACGTGCAGCTGCTGTCGTCCAAGGTCGACCAGATCACCCGCGCCACCGGCCCGAGTGACAGCTTTGCGGTGCTGGAGCAGCGCATCGCGGCGCTCACGGCGGCGCTGGAAACCCGCGAGCGGCCCCAGCCGTCCGAGAGCACCGAGCATCTGGAAGCTGCGATCCGCGCGCTGTCGGACCGCTTCGATCGCATGCATGTCGGCAACGATTCGGCCTCGACCTTCGCCCATCTCGAGCAGCGAGTCTCCTATCTGCTGGAGCGGATCGAGGCCGCTTCCGATCCACGCAGCGGCAATCTGAGCCGCGTCGAGGATGGGCTGCACGACATCCTGCGGCACCTGGAGCGGCAGCAGGCGACCTATTCCGCGCTGGCCGAGAGCCGCAATTCGCCGCCGCCGCCCGATTCGGGCGTGGTCGATCTCGTCAAGCGCGAGCTCTCCGACATCCGCTTCAGCCAGGCCGAGACCAACCGGAATACACAGGATTCGCTCGAAGCCGTTCACAACACGCTCGGCCATGTCGTCGACCGCCTCTCCATGATCGAGGGCGATCTGCGCGCCGTGCGCACCGCGCCGGCACCGCTGATGCCCATGGCCGCTCCGATGGTGGCCGCCCCGATGGAGCCCGCGCCAGTGGCGCGCGAGCCGCGGCCGCCGCAGCAGCAGCCGAAATACGATCTGAAGCCGGAGCTGCCGAACCCGGCCGCCGCGCAGGCGCAGGCCGCCTTCGCCGCCGCGCCGCGCGAATTCCATGCCGCGCCGCCGGTGCCGTCGGCACCGCCCGTTCCGCCGCGTGCGATCAGCGAAATCCTGGAGCCGCACACCGCGCCCGCGCGCGCTGCACTCGCGCCGGAATTGCCGCCGGATCATCCGCTCGAGCCGGGCACACGGCCGGGTGGACGCGTCGCCACGCCGTCGGAGCGCATCGCCGCCTCCGAGAGCGCAATCAGCGGAATTCCCACCGCTCCGAAAGAGCCGGTGTCATCGTCCAGCTTCATCGCCGCGGCGCGCCGCGCCGCCCAGGCCGCCGCCGCGCAGCCGGAAAAGACCGGCCGCGCCGCCAAGGCGGGGGCCGATCGCTCCAAGGACAAGGGCAAGGACGGCGGTTCGACCATCACGTCGAAGATCCGCTCGCTGCTGGTCGGCGCGAGCGTGGTCGTGATCGTGCTCGGCACCTTCAAGATGGCGATGGGCCTGCTCGAAGGCGGCAGCGCGCCGCCGGCGCCGCAAACGATGGAGAATTCGTCGAGCCAGCCCACACCGCTGGCCCCGCCGCCCTCGGTCGAGACCAAGCCCGCGACGCCCGAGCAGGTCACACCCTCGATGACCTCGCCGACGCCGATCGGACGACAATCCCAGAACAATGCCGCGCCGGCTCCCGCCGCCAACCCGGGCAGCTCGGCCTCGGTCGATATTCCGCCGGCGCCTGCCGCGGCCCCGCCTGTCTCCAGCGACGTCACCGGCGCGCTGTCGGGCACGAGCCGGGGCAAGCTCGGCCTCATCCAGGTGCCGCCGAGCGAGAAGCTGCCCGACGGCATCGGCGGCCCGGGCCTGCGCACCGCCGCGATGAAGGGCGATGCGACCGCGGCCTACGAGATCGGCGTGCGCTTTGCGGAAGGAAAGGGTGTCGCTGCGAACTACGACGAAGCCGCCAAATGGTACGACCGCGCGGCGCAGGCCGGCGTGGTGCCCGCGACCTTCCGTCTCGGCACGCTCTACGAGAAGGGCCTTGGCGTGAAGAAGGACGCCGATATTGCCCGCCGCTACTACACCCAGGCCGCCGAGCGCGGCAACGCCAAGGCGATGCACAATCTCGCGGTGCTCGATGCCGATGGCGGCGGAGGTGGCGCCAATTACAAGAGCGCGGCGCTGTGGTTCCGCAAAGCGGCCGACCGCGGCGTTGCCGACAGCCAGTTCAACCTCGGCATTCTCTATGCACGCGGCATCGGCGTCGAACAGAACCTCGCCGAATCCTACAAATGGTTCAGCCTGGCCGCCGCCCAGGGCGATGCCGATGCGGCCGGCAAGCGCGATGACGTCGCCAAACGTCTCGACCCGCAATCGCTCGCCGCCGCCAAGCTCGCAATCCAGACCTTCAGCGCCGAACCGCAGCCCGACGATGCCGTCAATGTCGCGACGCCCGCCGGCGGCTGGGACAGCGCGCCGCAGGCGAGCGCCAAGCCGGCGCCGAAGCCGGTCGCGACCAGGAAGTCGGCGTCGGCGGCGCATTAAGCCGCGCAGCATTTGATCAGACCAAGCGAGCCACGAGCTCGGTGCACCTCTCCCGCTTGCGGGAGAGGTCGGCGCTCCCGGGCGATGCGAAGCATCGACCCCGAGCGCCGGGTGAGGGTTTTCTCCTCTGGGGGAGTCCCACTGCGGAGACATCCTCTCCCCAACCCTCCCCCGCAGGCGCAGGGCTATCGCATATGGCGAAGCATACTGAGGAGGAAGGCATCATCCCAGCCCGCGCGCTTGATTTTGCGTCGAATCGAGGCGGTGTCGGGATGAG
>NZ_JADPKL010000123.1:0-3544 GCF_023073935.1 Bradyrhizobium sp. 147
ACAACGCGGTCTGTTCGACTTGCCGATGCCCCATCATGATCTTCAGTCCTGCCAATTAGACAGACTGAATCACTGATATCTCTGCGTCGCAACAGCTGCCTTTTTCAACAGAATCGGCCAAAAGCGGACTAGTTTAATGCTCTGCATTTCGAGGTTGCAGCGCCAGCGGACCTTCAGGCCGATATGATCTAACCGCAAAGGAAGACAGACTCGACTTGGCCACGCGCTTTCCAATAGGCTCCTGCTTTCCAATTATAACTAGCGGGGAGCGAAATGGCTGAAAGAATCAATGTCGAGGTTACCGGCAAATCGCAGTTTGAAGTCGCCTACGACATGGCGAGATACATACTAATCAATATGGAAGGTCGTCAGGTGAAGAGCATAAAGCGGCAAGAGCTCTTGCATTTGGTAGCTGACTGCATCGAGACCTTGCGCGGCATCAAGGCCAGGGAGATTATCAGCTAAAGGCTTGCACTCCTGCAGCGACCGTCCACCCGCATTTCGCAAAATTTCGTGGGCGGCCTTGGAGAGCGCTTTCGGTCGAGACAGCTATGGGTCCATGAGCCGACATCGCTCAATCAAGCGGCGGTACTTGTCAGGCTCCTTAGCGGCCGTAGGGGAAGCAGCGATTGCGATCGAGTGCGAGACCGAAATGTGCTCCCAGTGCAGCGATGGCCGCGTCTTGCTGAGGATAGGGATCGGCATTGGATGCGGCAACGATGATGATCCGGAACCCGCCGCGATCCTTGCCGCCGGGTGGCAGCATCGCTGTAGTCAGTGCATTGCCCTCCCTGTCGCGCAGCGTGAGGAAAAGCGGCATCTCTCGCTGTACATGGGCCTCGAGGCCGATGTCGCGCTCGATCGCGTTGGGCCGCTCGGGACGCCAGGACTGGACTGCCTTCTCCCGCTCGCGGCGGAAATATTTCTCAACTGTGTGGTCCATCAGGCGCGACTCATGCATCGCTTCACCTTCCGTCTCGATACGGAACCAGGTCTTGCCCTTCGGTGCGTCGCAAACATACTGCATTTCGCCCGTCCTGCGATCGCCGCAATTCTAGGGCGGCGGGCCTGTAAAGCCAATATGAGACTGGCTCCCGTGTATAGAGCTTCACGATCAGAGGGGCTAAGAGTTCTTGATTGGACGTTGAAGTTCTAGTGAGCCCAAACAATACTAGGTCGATCGGAATAATCCTCTTCAAGGAGCTTCCAGATGCCTGACATAAGGGAAAAGCAACGCGAAGCCCGCCGGAAGATCATTCGCCAATGGGCGAAGCTTCCGAAGGATAAACGCCAGTCTTTGGAGGGGATTTCTGAATTCGCCAGGACCGCCGCTCAGCAGAACGAGAACGCATTCATTCGCAGTCGTCGCGATCCGTATCAGAAGATCATGGGATGGCTATTGCCGCGTGCTCATCTCTGAACGAGTGAGTCCTCTGCACATCCTTCCAAGACGAAACCGGATTCTTCAGCTTGACCCCGTGTGGCGAACGGCCCGCACGATTTAGGGAGCAAACCATGCATCTTGTCGCAACGACATTGAGCGCGATTTTGTGAATCCGATCAGGCGACGCCCGATTTCCGTTTAGGGTCAACCGCGCCAGTTTTCGCCCGATCTCTATCAGCTCCGGTGGCATGGAGGTGATAGGCGCATTTCGTCGCGTAGGGCCAGACTCGGTCCTGCAGGGCTGTACTTGCTGCAGTCCGGTCTTCACTAAAAGCTGATCCTCGGTCCGATCAAGGAGCCGCGCTATCCCGTCATTTTTCGAGAGGACGCGAGTCGGCTTCCGTGGCCGACAGACCTACGTTTCAGTTGCTGCCTCCGCCCGTTTGGGCGCGAAAGCCGGTCACGACGAACTTCTCTCGGGTAGGCGCTATTTTCCACTCGGCGCGTTCCCCGTTGTAGTCGCCGTGGTCCCCGCTTGTTGCGGCTGCGGCGGCGGTGCCTTAGGAGCCGACGTCAGCATACGAATTTTCCATTGCCCATTCTCACGAACATCAAGAGCAGTCCAAATCGCGTTTATTTCTAGGGGATCGCCTTTCTCACTCTTTCCAGTAATGTGAGCTTCGCCAGTTGACAGAGCCATGTTTTCTGACAATGGCTGAACTTCGGTCACCTTTACCTCGAGGCGATTAAGTCCAGCTTTGAAACCGTCCTCATAAAACTTGGTATTATCGGGCTCAATTCCATTCTGAGTAACACGCAGGTAGTTCTTCGTATAAAGTGCCGTAATCCCGGCAGCATCTTGTTTGTTGAAGTGCTGCTCGTATGCTGAAGCCATCTTCCCAATTTCCTCCTTGAGATTTTGATCTGCTGCAGTAGCAGGAATTGCTGACAGCAATAATGAGAAACATACAGCTCCAAATGTGCGCATGATGTTAGCTCCCTGCTGTTGATGCCTCCCTAGAATAGAGGATGGAGACGAGGCTTACCTCCGTCCTCCTAGCAACGCCGATCACGCGGTCGCCCGGTTTCGAGGAACAGGTCCTGTCAGTATTACGGTTGGTACACCTCGGGCGCACTAGCGCCGACCTCCCACCGTCCTTGATGACTCATCCTGATGATCGCGAAGTGACGTTGGCTCCTGCGCCAATATAGCTCAACACAGCGATGTCGGCCATTGGGTCACATGCTGAAGCGTAGAGACTTCACAGCCCTAATCCGCTCTCCACCTGAAAGGAGACGGTCGTTGAATGGTCGGGCGAGGCAGCTACGGGCCAGCAGCGGAACTGCGGCTGGCAGTTTACCGAAGGTTAGCTCTCGTTCCTGTACAACCGATGGATGCTGCCTCTTTGAACGAGGACGTACGGCGCATGAGAACGCTGCTAAAAATTGTCCTCGTGGCGGTCTGCGCTGCAATCTTGACGGCATTGCTGTTGATCATGGTCTTAGGCGGCATCTTTGGGATGCAATGGAGCCGGACGTTGCAAATACTGAGTTCTGCGACGGGGTTGTACCTCCCGCCCACGATCATTTTCATCGAGTTCTATTTCCTCGTGAATGACCTGTTGGCTTATATTTGCAGGAAATACGAGCCGAACTTCGGGCTAAACTTCTCCGAGATCCCGTTCAAGTTCGACCTCGACAACTTTGAAACACCTATTCCGCTTGAGACGAAGCTTGTTCAGCTGTATCCCCTCACCATTTTGCTGTTGCTGCTTGGATTGGTGGTCGCGTTGACGGCGCGCCAATAGAGCGATGCCTCTGGTCCGCAACGGGTCATTTGCATCCACCCGGCCAACCAATAGGACCAAAGTACGCCTGCAATTGTCTATAAGCCGACGTAGGTTCAAAAGGTTGCTCGCCCGAAAATGACCGGCCTCATCAACTGAGGAGGTCATCATGACTGATGTCCCAAGCCCCAACGTGAACGTCGCCAACTTTCAATTACCCACAAATTCTCCTCCGACCACGACACCTAGCGCTATGTCGGTGAGGCGTGACAGCCCGCGCCACATGACGGTATTGCCGGGTGGCGGATCGCTGGCGCGGGCGAGATAACCGCCGAGCCGGGCGACTTTGATCAAATAGTGCGAGAGCGTTTTC
>NZ_JADPKL010000094.1:0-3417 GCF_023073935.1 Bradyrhizobium sp. 147
ATGGTCTTCCAGCGGCCGTGCGGAACCTTGGCGGGAAGTCTGTGCCCGCGCGGCGCCCATCCCCGCAAAGGTGCCATATCGGTTCTGGTCCAGGTCTCGTCGATGAAGGCCAGCCGCTCAGCTTCGACGCGATCTTGATAGTCGATCGTTAATAAGCCGAATTGGGCTGAACTGGACAGTTGAGCGTTGGCCAGAGTGAGAGCAGGAAGAGGGACAAAAGGTCTCTGAGCCAAGCCAGGACACGGCGGAGGTTGTGGCCAACGGCCGAGAGGAGAACGTTAGCGGCATCTCCGGCGCGGCCTTTGAGATAGCAGCGGCCAAGGTGACCTTCGTTCTTCATGTGTCCGATGATGGGCTCGATGGCGGAACGGCGGCGTAGCTCGCGCTTGATGACGCCGAAGACGCCGCGCTTCTGGCCTGAGATGAAGACGCGGCGCGGATTTCGTGTGTCGTGGCCGCGATATCCCTTGTCGACATAGGCCCGTTCGATCGGGCAGCCGGTGAGGCTCTCGGTGCGCTCGATGACGTCGCGAAGGGTGTGTTCACGGACAACTACCGAGGTTATCCAAGACGACGATGTCGCCGGGTCGAAGGACGGGCAGAAGAACCTTCTCGACATAGGTGCGAAAGCTCACGCCGTCGATCGGGCCCTCGATGAACCATGGCGCATCGATCCGGTCATGGCGCAGGGCCGCCAAGAAGGTCATGGTCTTCCAGCGGCCGTGCGGAATGTCGCGCGGCGATCAGGATGGAAGAGCGCGTCAATCAAGGTGAGAGAGTTTCGCCGGGCTCGTGACGAAGGGAGGGCGTAGCCCGACCGGAGTTACGAGCCCGGCGTCGGCGCGATCCGCGAGGGACCGCGCCGACTGGTGATCGCGGCCGGCAGGTTATGCAAGTGGTTCTTCCGCCAAGAGGAATCACTCGCTTGCCCGGCCGACACATCACAGATCACCAGATGAGGCTCTACATGAAGTACCGTCAGACCGATAGTCCGCCAGTGGCGGCGGCCAAGGCGTCATTCAGTGCGTCGACCGCCTATCGGATCGAGAGAGACCCCCGACTTCCATCGCAAAGGAAGGCTCCCCGCGGCCGGCGACGACCGGACCCGTTGAGCGAGGTGTTCGAGACCGAGATCGTCCCGATCCTGAAGGCGGCACCTGGCTTACGCCCGGTGGCGGTCTTCGAGGAGATGCTCCGACGCCATCCGGATCTCGGCAGCGGTATCCGTCGTACCCTGGAACGCCGTATCCGTGCCTGGCGGGCGATCCACGGCGAGGAGCAGGAGGTAATCTTCCGCCAGACCCATGAGCCCGGCCAGCTCGGCCTCTCCGATTTCACAGACATGGGCGAGTTGGGTGTGACGATCGCGGGGTCCCGCTCGATCATCGTCTCTATCACTTCCGTTTGGCCTATTGCGGGTTCGAGCACGCCCACGTCGTGCTTGGCGGTGAGAGCTTCGTTGCCCTGGCCGAAGGCCTGCAGAATGCCCTCTGGTCGCTCGGTGGGGCGCCGCGGGAGCATCGGACCGACAGTCTGTCGGCCGCATTCTGCAATCTGGATCGTGATGCACGGGACGATCTGACGCAGCGATACGAGGCCCTTTGTGCCCACTACGGCATGAGGCCTTCCCGCAACAATCGAGGTGTCGCCCACGAGAATGGCTCGATCGAAGGGCCCCACGGTCATCTGAAGCGAGCAATCGCCGACGCCTTGCTGCTGCGCGGAACTGTCGACTTCGACGATCTTGCCACCTATCGCGGCTTCGTCGACGAGATCGTCAGCCGCCGCAATGCCCGCAACGCCAAGCGGATTGATAGCGAGCGCGTGGTGTTGCAGGAGCTGCCTGACCGCCGCACCTCCGACTACGAAGAGGTGTCGTCCGCGTGACGTCGTCCGGCGGCTTCACCCTGCGCAAGGTGTTCTACACCGTGCCATCGCGCCTGATCGGCCACCGGTTGCGGGCGCGCCTCTACGACGATCACCTCGACGTGTTCGTCGGTGGCACGCATCTCCTTACCTTGCCGCGCGGGCGGCCGCATCCCAACGGCAAGCACGACCAGGTCGTCGATTATCGGCACGTGATCCATTCCCTGCGGCGCAAGCCAATGGCGCTTCTCAATCTGGTCTACCGGGACAGGCTGTTCCCGCGCGAGGCCGATCGGAGAACCTTCGACCGATTGCGCGAGCGGTTACCGGACAAGAAGGCCTGCCGGATCATGGTCGATCTCCTCGCGCTCGCTCATGAGCGTGGCTGCGAGGCCGAACTCGCCGATCAACTCACAGCCGACCTCGAGGCCGGCCGACTGCCCGAACTTAACCGGCTGCGCGCTCACTTCGCTCCTGACCCCGCCCACCTGCCGAACGTCGTGGTGCAGCTCGCACCCCTTGCTACCTACGAATGCCTCATCGGTACTGCCGAGATCGGAGGTGCCGCATGAGCGTGGCCAATACCGTTGATACCGCGCGCCTCAATCTGTTGCTCAACGAGCTCCGCCTCCCAGCCATCAAGGTGCTGTGGGCGCAATTTGCCGAGCAATCAGACAAGGAAGGTTGGCCAGCGGCCCGCTTCCTCGCCACCATCGCCGAGCACGAGATCGCCGAACGCGGCCGCCGGCGCACCGAGCGCCATCTCGTCGAGGCACGGCTGCCTGCCGAGAAGACCTTCGACAGCTTCGACTTCGAGGCCGTGCCGATGATCTCCAAGGCGCAGGTGATGGCGCTCGCCGCCGGTGACAGCTGGTTGGGCAAGGGCGCCAATTTGCTCCTGTTCGGGCCGCCCGGTGGCGGCAAGAGCCACTTGGCTGCGGCAGCTATCGGCCTGGCCCTCATCGAGAACGGATGGCGCGTCTTCTTCACCCGCACCACCGATCTCGTGCAAAAGCTCCAGGTGGCTCGCCGCGAGCTCAACCTCGAGGCCGCGATCAACCGCCTGGATCGCTTCGATCTCCTCATCCTTGACGACCTTGCCTACGTCACCAAGGACCAGGCCGAGACCAGCGTGCTGTTCGAACTCATCAGCTCACGCTACGAGCGCCGCTCGATGCTGATCACCGCCAACCAGCCCTTCGGCGAATGGAATAAGGTCTTCCCGGACCCCGCCATGACCCTCGCCGCAATCGATCGTCTCGTTCACCACGCCACCATCGTGGAGATGAACGTCGAGAGCTATCGCAGACGCACCGCGCTCGATCGAAAACGCGGTCCGGGACGGCCGCCCGCGCACGCGACACCCAAAACCCTCGCTGATTGACGCTCCGCGACAATCAGAGTTCAACAAAACTCTTGCGCGCGACAATCTGCGCGGCAATCATCACCTCGCCAAGTTTTATCCAGTCCTGAGTTCGCCCCGGCTGTTGGATTTACCCGAATGGGCGGTGGTAGCGACGGGAGCTGGTGCGGAGCCATCGGCATAGCGCA
>NZ_JADPKL010000026.1:0-2941 GCF_023073935.1 Bradyrhizobium sp. 147
GGGCCTCGGTCTTGCGGCGAATGTCGCGGATGATCCGGCCCGGCCGGCTGCGCAGAAGGCGCAGCTGTCGCTGATGCCGGTTGAATTGTTTGGCATGAGTGCGGATTCCGATCGATGTCGCCCAGGATTCCGAGATGATCTCGCCCACCATTCCGATTTGAAGTCGCCCACCCGTTCCGAGATGATGTCGCCCACCATTCCGGGATGATGTCGCCCGGGTATCGAGACCTCTTCTGGCTCCCATAGGGTCAACCTTTCGGTTTTGCGAAGGGGGACCCTGGATGCCGACGGAGAGGCTTGCGATGCGCCGTGTGCGCGATGTGATCAGGATGAAGGCGGCTGGGCTGCCGAGCCGCGAGATTGCTCGGCGGATGGGCGCGGCGCCCTCGACAGTGCGGCTGACCATCCGGCGGTTCGAGGCCGCAGGCCTGAGCTGGCCGTTGCCCGACGAACTCACGGACGCGGCCCTGGAGGCCCACCTGTTCGCCAAGACCGGCAACGGTAACCGGCAGGGTCATCGCCGCATCGCCGAGCCCGACTGGGCGGCGGTGCACCGCGAGCTCAAGCGCAAGCACGTGACGCTGTCGATCCTGTGGGAGGAGTACATCGGCGCCGAGCCCGGCGGATACCGGTACTCGCGCTTCTGCGAGCTTTACCGCGCCTGGGAGGGACGCCTGTCGGTGACGATGCGCCAGGCGCACGCGGCCGGCGACAAGCTGTTCGTCGACTACGCGGGCGACGGCGTGCCGGTGGTGGTCGACCGCCTCACCGGCGAGCGGAGGACGGCGCAGATCTTCGTCGCCGTGCTCGGCGCCTCGAGCTTCACCTACGCGCAGGCGACGTGGACGCAGGGGCTCGCCGACTGGATCAGCGCCCATGTTGGCGCCTTCGCGGCGATCGGCGGCGTCCCGGCGCTCTTGGTGCCTGACAACACCAAAGTCGCAGTCATCAAGGCGAGCCTCTACGACCCGCAGATCAATCGCACCTATGCAGAGATGGCCGCGCATTACGGCACGGCCGTCTTGCCGGCGCGACCTCGCAAGCCGCGCGACAAGGCCAAGGTCGAGCAGGCCGTCCTCATCATCGAGCGCTGGCTGCTCGGCCGCCTGCGCCACCGCGTCTTCTACAGCCTCGCCGAGGTCAACGCAGCGATCGGCGAGTTGCTCACCAGGCTCAACGAGGAGCGGCCGATCCGGCGGCTCGGCGTGACGCGCCGCCGGCTGCTCGAGGAGATCGACCGGCCGGCGCTCAAGCCGTTGCCGGCGAGCCCCTACGTGCTCGCCGAGTGGCGGATCCGCCGCGTCAGCCTCGACTACCACGTCGAGGTGGAGAAGCATTATTACAGCGTTCCGCATCGCTTCGCGCGTGCCGAGGTCGAGGTGCGGTTCACCGCCCGCACCGTCGAGATCTTCCACAACGGCGAGCGGATTGCCGCGCATCAGCGCATGAGTGGCAATCACAAGCACACCACCGTGCCGGAGCACATGGCCTCCAGCCATCGGCGCTACGCCGGCTGGACTATCGGGCGTATCCGTCAGGACGCCGCCGCGATCGGGCCGGCAACCAGCGCATTGTGCGACCTCATTCTCGACGAGCGCTCGCACCCCGAACAAGGCTTCCGCGCCTGCCTCGGCATCCTCAGGCTCGCCGCCTCCTATGGGCGCGAACGGCTGGACGCGGCGGCTGCGCGGGCGATCGACATCGGCGCGCGCACCTATGGCTCGGTCAAGTCGATCCTCGCCAACAATCTCGATCGGCGTCCCGCTCACCAGCGCTCCGCGGACGATGCGCCGATCCTGCATGCCAACATCCGCGGACCGCGCTATTACAATTAGGAGATCGTCCCTTGCTCACCCATCCGACCCTCGACCGCCTCAACGCCCTCGGCCTCCACGGCATGGCCAAGGCCTTCGCCGACATCGAAGCCGCCGGTGAGGCTGGCAGCCTCGGTCACGCCGAATGGCTTGCTCTGCTGCTCGAACGTGAAGCCTCGCTGCGGCACGACAAACGGCTCGCCACTCGCCTGCGCTACGCCAAGCTGCGCCAGCAGGCATGCGTCGAGGACATCGACTATCGCACCCCGCGCGGTCTCGACCGCCCGCTGTTCGCCAAGCTTGTCGAGGGCCGCTGGAGCGACGACCACGTCAATCTCCTGATCTGCGGCCCGGCAGGCGTCGGCAAGAGTTGGCTCGCCTCGGCGCTCGGCCACAAGGCCTGTCGCGACAATCGCTCCGTGCTCTATCAGCGCGTCCCGCGCCTGTTCGACGATCTGGCGCTCGCCCGCGGCGACGGTCGTCACCCACGCCTGTTGCGCGGCCTTGGCCGTGTCGATCTGCTGATCCTCGATGATTGGGGGCTCGAGCCGCTCGATGCCGGCGCCCGTCACGACCTCCTGGAAATCCTCGAAGATCGCTACGGTCATCGCTCCACCATCGTCACCAGCCAGCTCCCCGTGGACCAGTGGCATCTGCTCATTGGAGATCCCACCTATGCCGACGCCGTGCTCGATCGCCTCGTCCACAATGCCCATCGGCTCGACCTCACCGGTGAGAGCCTGCGCCGAACCCGGCAATCCGCCCGAAAGACCTGAGCGCTGTGGACATGCCGCTGCGCTTGGACAACGCAATCGCGTTGCCCACATGCCCACAGCAATCGCAGAAGAAGAAAAAAGGTTGAAGTCGCGATTCCAGATTGACCGCGCGGCTTGACCGATGCCAGAGAACCAGCCGGCCAGAACGCCTCGCCGCTGGGCGAGATCAAATCGGAAAGGTGGGCGACATCGTCTCGGAATCCACGGGCGACTTCATATCGGTACGCCTGGGCGACTTCGTCGGAATCGGCAGCATGAGCGTAGCGGCCCGCCATCATTGCCGCGCTTTTGGCCACGCGAACATAGGATTGCCGGAGCCTGACCCCGTGCTTCCTCGCCAGGCGGTTCAAC
>NZ_JADPKL010000060.1:0-2692 GCF_023073935.1 Bradyrhizobium sp. 147
CAGATGTCCCAAAGAGCTCGAAGAAGGTCTTCGCCTTCCTCCAGTTGAGCGTAGATGATCTCCTCGATCTTCCCACTCATCATTTTCCTAGTCATGTCATAGATCCCTTAAGTGGTTAAATGCAAAGCGCGTGAATTCCTCACGCCCTTGAGGTCTTTTTGAGGGGTCGAGGTGTGAAGCGCTGTGAAAATGCTATGCGATTCCTCAGCCGGATTTCTGCAATGCAGAACCTCGCAAGGACGAAAGTCTTCGCCTAGGCTTGAGAATTCGCGGCTTCTCTACAATCAAGCGTCGCATCTGGGTACACGAGCGTCACCAATGGCCGAAGCGTCCTCGCCAGCTATCGAGATGCTTGTCGGGAAGACCGGCGTGAGCGCTTGGGGCCGCGATACCCAGAATACCGCGAGAGCGCGATGCTTCAATCTCTGCCCTGCTTGAATGTTGGGGATTCATCGATACCAAGGAATAGAATAGGTTATCGGTGCCAAGCCGTAAGAGCGCTCTTCAAGTTTCGATGATGCACTTGAGCTCGGATCGGGCGAACCGAGGAAGCGCGGCGGACTCCGCCGCACTCCTCTACGCCTCTCGCACAGCTCTGATGGACTTCGGATCTGCTCACGAGCCGCTAGGAAAGAAAAACATGACGGACTGCCGCCGAGCGACCAAGCCGGAAGCAGACTTCAGCGGCCGATCGCCACGACGACCCCCCAAACCTCGTCGGCTGGCTTTGGCGTATCGATCCGTGAGCACGGTCGATGGTGCCCTTCGAGCGGGGACGGATAGGCCCTCTCGAGCACGGCGGTCTGCTGCGCACGCGCCCGCTCGGAGGCCAAACGTCTCCAGCCGGCTGATCGCTTCAACGACTGCCCCCAATTGGCTCCCTTAAACGCCTTGACCAATCTGCCGAGCCTATGACCGCCGGGCCCGGCCGGATTGAGAAGCGACACTTCTTGAAGGTTGCGCGGAATTCCTCCCATTCCTCAGGGCTCCAATTCTGCAGATATGTACCTATTAGCGTCCGCCTCGAGCGCACCACCCCCGTCCTTGATGCAGTCGCCATTGATCAATCCAGCATGGTCCGACATCAGATACGAGCAAAGATCGGCGAGTTCGCCGTGCTGCCCGCGCGTCTCATAGGAAACGCGCGCGAGCTGCGCTTCATACTCGACCGACTCCGGGGCGATCCCGCGCGTAAGAAAGATCCCAGGGGCAACCATGACTGTGCGGATACCCTTTGGGGCCTCATTCAACAGCCAGGCTCCGCAGTCGTCGAAATTACTCCAGCCTTCGCCGCCGCTGAAGGGACCATGAACGCGCTGCCTTGCCAGCCGGAACTTGTGACCTTGCCCTACGGCCTTAACCCAGCTTGAAGTTCGCTCTGGCCACAACAAGGACCAGAGCACCGCGCGGCACGTTTTGACCGACGATCATGGACCAATTCCATCCGAAGGAGAAAAGTCATGATCTACGTAGGCCTCGATGTTTTGCTAAATTCCGCGGTATGTGCGGTGGACGAGACGGGAAACTTATCCGGGAGGGAACGACGTTGGCAAACGCGCCATCGATTGTGCAGGACCTCGAACCATGGGCTGATCAAGTTGAACGGTGGGCCTTGAGGCAGGACCGACGTCAGAATGGCTGACCGCTCTTATCGAGCTGGGGCTGCCGGCCGTCAGTTTGGAAGCCCGCCAAGTTAAGGCGGCACTTTCGGCCATGCCGGTGAAGACCGATCGGAATGACGCCCGTCAGGTCGCGCAGCGCGGCAAGATCGGGTAACCGCCCGGAACTTTCAATTACCCACAAATTCTCCTCCGACCATGGCGCCCAGCGCGACGTCGGTGAGGCGTGACAGCCCGCGCCACATGACGGTATTGCGGGGCGGCGGATCGCTGGCGCGGGCGAGTAACCGCCGAGCCGGGCGATCTTGATCAGATAGTGCGAGAGCGTTTTCTGGCTTCCTTTTGGTTTGTCGTTGACGAGGCGATCGAGCACGCCGATTTCAGTCGCAGTCAACGCGAGGGTTGGCGGCGCGTCTGGGACGGAGCGGTTGAGCATCGTCATCCAGAAGACCCGCCAAGTCAGGATGCAAAACAGCGAGATCAGATTGGTCAGACGCTGGGCGGTCCTGAGCTTCGACTCCTCAGCTTTGCAGCCCGATTTGAGGATCTTGTGGAACACCTCGATCTTCCATCTCAAAGCATACCATTCGAGCTTCTCAATGGCGTCGGTGCGGGAACCAACAGGCAGGTCGGTGATCAGCTTCCAATCGATCTTCTTTCTGTTTTTCGGCGTCCCGCGCTCTTCGGCATGGATCACCGTCAGGGTCAGAGCGGGATAGCGCTTCTGCTTTCCAATCGGCGGCAGGACGCGAATCTTGCGATACCTGATCTCAAGAACGGCCTGGTCGGAATCGCCGTTGCTGTCTCTGACTTCGATGCGATGGAGCCCTTTGACGGCGACCTCGTCCATTTCGTCGGCGATCGTGTGATCCCCGTCTCCAGCCAAGCGGTCGACGCAGGTCCTGATCAGGAAATGAGTTCCGGTCTCCTGCGCTGCGCAGAAAAGCTCGTAGATGTCACTCTCGCGATCACCGATATGGATGCATCGTCCCGGATGATCCAAGAGTTGCGTAGACTGCTTGAGATTTTCCAACCACCGGACGCTTTCCTTTTTCTCGATGGGAATCCGGGTC